>CALWAZ010000081.1 GCA_944375725.1 uncultured Merdimonas sp.
TCTGGCACTGCTTCGCGAATACATAGCCGCCTCCGGTAATATCCGGATGGTTTTCATACCATGCCACCCCCTCTTCCCAGGTACTGGTTCCAATCACTTCCAGACACTCCGGAATCATTTTTCTCCATTCTTTTCCCCCATCAGAAGATATAAGGCTGACAGAACCGTTATCCGCTATCCGCGGCAGAAGCCTTTCTGTCAGATATTTAAAGCTGAGAAAATTCGTAAGCTGGACAAGCATGGCATTCTTGTTGCCGGGTGAATTTGAGATTCCGTGACAGAGAAACAGAGCTTCGATCTCCTCTGGAAGCTGGGACAGGAAATCATCCAGTCCTTCTCTGGTGCTCAGCTCAGCCTTGATTTCCTTCGCCACCTCAAAATCAAGAGGCTTTCTGCGCACAGAAGCATAGACATTCGCGCCCAGCTCAGCCAGCAGTCTGGCTGCCGCCTTTCCCATCCCTGAGCCTGCGCCTGTAATGACCACATTTTTACCCTGAAATCCAAAAAGTTCTTTTACATCCATTTCTGATCCCTCCTGTTATCCTGATTATATCTGTTTCTGACTTATAAGAAAATCCGGCAAAAATGTTGTTTTTTTGACAGATACTTCTGCACTTTTGTCAGAAAAATCTTTGCTATTCACCGTTTTTATTTGGATTTCAGGGGGATTTCGAATAAATTTCCTGTCAAAATTTACGTGATTTCCATAGAATTACCCTCTGTTTTGCAGGATTGTACCTGTAAAAATAGTGTGATACAAAATAATTAACGATAAAGTGCATAATAAAAAAATTATTCGAGCGCTCAAATCATCCAATATGCACATATTTAAAGCACAAGAAGGAGGATAGCTATGGCAAAATTATTGAATTCCGTATTTCAGGCCGGAATCGTAGTAGAGGACCTGGAAGCCAAGGTGAAATACTACGCAGAAGAACTGGGAATCGGTCCCTGGAAAATCTTCCGGACCCGGGACGCGGACGGGAATGTAAAAAGCATGTTTGCGCGTGGCTGGACCGGAGGAGCTATGAATAAGGGATTTGAACTGGAGCTTTTTGACAAGGACTTCACCTATCCCATGTATTCGGATTTCTTCAAAGAAAAAGGAACCGGCGTGCAGCATCTCTGCTTTGGATGCGAGGATTTCGAAGCCACCAGAGCTGAGCTGATGAAAAGATTTCCGGTTATGATGGATTCCTGTGTACGCGGATATGATCCTTCCCATGTAAACTGCACATACTTTGACGCCAGAAAAGAGCTGGGAATCATTCTGGAAATTTCCGAATATCCAATCGGTGCTGAAGAGGGGAAAACAGCAAGCTATCAATGGGAAGAGGAAGTCTATCCTGTCAAGGTAAAATTCTGAGGCAAAAACCAGAAAGGAGGCAGAGCATTGAAATATCGCGCATTATTGTACAACGGTCCGAAGGATCTGGAGTTTGCGGAACTGGATATGCCGGAATGCGGAGACAACGATGTCATTTTAAAAAACCGGATGGCAAGTATCTGCGGCTCTGATACAGACACCTGGCTGAATGGCGGAGAGATGCACTATATACCGCCTCATGTGGAATTCGGCCATGAAGTAGTCAGTGAAATATACGCTGTGGGAAAAAACGTCAAAGACATCAAAGTGGGAGACAGAGTGGCTCCATTTCCACTCAAGGTAACTCCAAACAGCCGGAAAGCCGGATGGCTGGGAGGCTTTTCTGAATACATTTACTGTACAAACGCAGCTTACGACTACAATCTGTGGAAGCTGGACGATAGTATTTCGGACAAGGAAGCAGCCATGATCGAGCCCTTCTCCGTAGGCATCACCACCGCTGACAAAGCCGTCCTGCGTGAGGGGGCCACCTATCTCATTCTGGGCTGCGGGCTGATCGGCTTCTGTGTGGCTGCCCGGCTGGCAGACAAAGGTGTTCCCAGAAAAAACATTACCCTGATTGACAAATCAGAGCTTCGCCTGCAGAAAGCCAGAGAACAGGGCTTCAACGGCGTATGTAACGCAGGAAACGACAATTTCTGGGATGAAGTATTTGAATATACCGGAAAGGCGTACAGCGTTTACGGACCGGGTTCAAACGCGGATTATATTTTCGAATGCGCCGGCAGCATGTATCCGGATGCGAAGGAACCTACGCTGATGGAGCAGGCCATGAAGGTTCTCAAATATAACGGCACCATGGTTGTAACCGGCGTGCACCGCCAGCAGGTGAATATCAATATGCAGAAGCTGGTATTCGGCCTTCAGAATATCGTATACGGCAGCGGAAACGTGGAATATCACTTCAAAGAAGCTATCCGTATCCTGCAGTCAAAGCAGTTTAACTTCGAGACGCTTGTAACGCAGGTCTATTCTTTTGAAGATGCCATAGAAGCAATTAAATTCACCTGCGATCCCAATAAATGCTTCCGTGTATTAATCAGCTACAACTCGTAACCAGCTAAGCCTTATGTAAAAAAGGAGACCAGAAATTATGACAGAAAACAGCAATGCTAAAGCAGGCTCTGCCGGAAAAGGCACCTGGCTGATGATTATCGGCGTACTGCTGATGTCCATCACCTCCCAGGCAGCCAACTATGGCAATAACCTGGTGCTGCCCAGCAAGCTTGAATATTTTAATATCACCGATCTCTATTCTCTGTTTGCCACTTTATCCGGCATGGGAATGATGATTTCCCTTCCTCTGGTAGGAATGCTTTCCGGCAAATTCGGGGTGAAGAGAGTTGCCCTCTCCGGCATGATCCTTCAGTTTGTCATCCGCTTCATCCTCATGTATGTTCCCAATGCGGCATTATTCGCAGTTTTATGGGTTCTGATGGGCATCGCGTCGGGTCTGTACATCTCAGCTCCCTTCACTATTATGGCCACACTCGTTCCCCGGGAAAAAGTTCCGAAATTTTACGGATATATTGCCACAGCCTCAGCAATCGGCTCCCTTGTGGGCCCCGGTCTTACGGGCGCCGTGATTGACGCCGTTTCTCCCAACGCAGGCCTGATTATCTATGGCATTTTTGCTATTATTCCGCTGCTTACGCTGGGAGTCCTGTATCCTAACCGCAAAAAGGAAAACGCGGACAAATCCTTTGATTTCGCAGGAATTTTCCTTCTGGTTGTATTCGTATGCTGCATCATCCTCTGGCTCTGTATGGCAGGCTCCTACTTTGAACTTGCAAGCGTTCCCGGAATTGTGCTTCCTGTCGCAGCAGTGCTCGCTTTGATCCTGCTGATCAAAACGGAGCTGAAGGTAAAAAATCCGTCCGTGCCGATCCATATGTTCCACAAGAAACGGTTCCGCGCGGCATTCAGCGTACAGGCGCTCATGGTTGCGTATTCCACCTGTATCACCGCCTACGCTGTCAATTATGTAGTCTACTATATGCAGGGTTCTTCTTTCCAGAGCTCCACAGTTACCATGCCGCAGACCATCGTCCAGGCAATTGTGGGAATGTTTGTGGGAACGATTATCGGAAAGCAGTTTAAAAAACGGTTCCGGCCTCTGGCGCTTCTGGCTCTGGCGCTTTACATTATTGCCCTGATCATCCTGTCTACGCTTCAGCCGGATTCTTCCATGATAGTCATTTATGTGGCAACGGCCATCGGCGGCATCAGCCAGGCTCTTACCCAGTCTCTGAACGCGCCCTTCTTCCAGTCGGAATTACAGCCGGAGGAAATTGCCCCGGCACAGGGAATGTTCCAGTTCAGCAGCACCGGCGGAGCCAGCATCTTCGGCGCTGTCTGCGGAGCATTCATCAACTTCGGCGCCACCTTCAACGATGTGTTCCTGCTTGGCGCAGCCTTTGTGGGAGCCGCCCTTGTCATCGCCATATTTACCTTCCGTTTCCCAAAAGAGGAAATGAACGCATGACACAATCTGTGAATTACCTGTTTCCCTGCTTTTGCAAAAACAGGAATAAGTAATACATATTTCATAAAACAGAAAAGGAGAGATAATTATGAGTAAGAAAATCGACGATCGTCTTCCCAAAGAAGTAGGAGCGAAAAGCCTTCCTAATCATCCGGCCGTAAAAACTCCCTGGGAAAAGCTGATCTCCTTCCATGACGCTTATCATTATGCCTGCCGTCATCACGCAGCTATTGGAGCCGTATTTCAAGAGGTACTTCGTATCATGATCCCGGATTATGAAGAGCGCTGCGACCTGATGTGCAAGACAGATGTGGGTGTAAAGAACTACGTTTTTAATAAGATGGAAATCGCTCCCGGACAGTTATACCGCGATTATCACGCAAATAAACATTTCCTGCATCCTTTCTTTAAAGGCACAGACAGAACCGGAGGATTCCGCGCGGGAGCCTTCGGTGACAACGGCGACGAGCGTCTTCTGATGCAGGGACGCGTCAACGATCTGGGAACCTACCGGGTGGAGAAGGAGCTGGACGCATGTCCCTGGGACATCATGGGTTCCGAAATCTGCAGAACCTCCACTGCTTCCCTGGAAGAAATCGGACGGGCTTACGGCGATAACTGCGAATACAACATGGTGGAAGCCAGAGGCTGCGGCGATCTGCACTGCCGCGTAGTCTGCGAAAACAGAACCAAATTCCCCATGCCTCCCAGAGAAAAGGTATGGGATAACTTTGGACCGATTGCGACGGAAGACCAGATTAAATTCACGCCCAGAGAAGAAATGTACACAGAACCTCAGCAGATGCGCGCAGAGACAGGCTTTAAATACAGAAACGGCATGTGCATGGAAATGGACTGTGACGCATATTATGCGGACGGCGCTGTTACCTACGCTCTCGGAAGCGATTATGTCATCAACCCCATCAACCAGCTTGTGAAGGCCGGAAAGTTTACCCAGGAGCAGGTAGACAATCTTGTCATCTGCTGCTTCGAGGGAGCCGGAAAGATGATGTTCGCAGAGCATTTTGCAATCAAGGGGCTCCATGACTGGCTCGGCGTGCCGGACGGCATGAACGATGGCCGCGTACTTGGCGGATATATTGAGGTACTGCTCCAGTGCATCCTCTGTAATTATGACGTTGTTGCTTTCAATGAAGAAGAGGTCATCTATGATATCGACCGAAAGGCATTCGGACGCGGCCTGAATATGATGACCACAGCCTATACCGCGTTCTGGTATGGCATGTCCAAGACCCTGATCAGCCCGGAATGGTCTGTATGGGAGGAGACGGACGGCGTGGACGAAAGTATCTACCGTATTAAAATTGCTAAAAAGATTGACAAATTCTGCCGTTAAACAGAGCGAAATCAAGATGGGAGGTTTCTGAGCATGTATAAAAACGTATATAAATATGATGATATGAAAAGAGCAGAACATATGGCTGTCCGCAATACTGCCGGCTGGTATCTTTACACCCATGAAATTCTTGAAGTGACCGGCGAAGACGCCACTGCGTTTCTGGATTACCTTTATGCCAACCCCATTGGAAATCTGGCTGTATCCAGAGCAAGATATACCACTATGCTGGATGAAGAGGGAAGGATACGCGATGATGTGGTAATCTTCCGCATGGACGAAAACAAGTACTGGGTATCCACGCTCTATACAAGAAAGGATATCCCCTGGTATAACGCGCACAAAGGAGATTTCAAGGTAGAATACAAGGATATCACTCCGCAATGGGATATGTATGCGGTACAGGGGCCAAAATCCAAAGATATGCTGAACGATATTCTGGATACTCCGATTGACACACAGAAGTTTTTCCAGATTCTCGACAATTCCATCGATGGCGTACCTGTTAAGATAAACCGGGGCGGCTTTACGGGAGAAAAGCTCGGATATGAAGTTTATGTAGCACCAGAGCATACTCAGCTGGTAATCGACAAGCTGAGAGAGATTTCTCCCAAATATGATGCAAAGCAGGTAACTGACATTCAAATTATGGTCTGGACCCTTTCCACAGAAAAAGGCTATTATCTGATGTGTGATATCGGCTGGGCCAATCCTCTGGAAGTAGGCCTTGACAAGGGCATTGGCTGGGATAAGGAATTTATTGGAAAAGAAGCACTCCAGAAAATCAAGGAAGAAGGCCCGAAGAGAACTCTGTATGGCTTTACCGTAGATGAGGACGATATTTTCATTCCCGCAAAGAATATCGGCGGCCCCGGCACTGCCGTCATGCTCGATGGGGAGGAAATCGGACGTGTTACCAAGGTTACCTACAGCTATTGTCTGGACAAAAATATCGGCTATGTGCTGGTAGACAACAGTAAGGTTAAAATCGGAGATAAGGTTATGCTTCATGGTTTTGAAGCTGTGCTGACCGACAAAGTCTTTATCTAATCTCCGAAAGTAATGCTATTGCTTTTCACCTAATCACAAGACAGGAAGGGACTGAGCCTGCAGGCTCTGCCCCTTCCTGTTCTCTTTTCCGCTCTCCCTTTTTTCAGGGCTCTACTTCATCAGCGCTTTTTCCTCTTTCAGCGCTACGCAGGAGCGGGTATAAGTCAGCGTCACTGCCAGCCAGATCACCGCTACCATGACCACCGCCAGCATTCCCGTATTGAAAAACAGATTGGCAAGCATGGTCAGCACCAGAAGCACCGGAACCAGCCTTCCTATCATAATATACGCCTTGTAGGAGCTCCGGTAAATCACTTCCCGCTCTGCCTCATCGCAGCTCTCCAGCCATTTCTTTTGAAAATTTCTGGTGGAGGGATCGGCTTTCTTCTCCGGGTGGCCCAGCTGGACCAGCTTCACGGAGCGGATCTGCCAGATACTGTCATACACCATGCAGAGAATAAAGACAATGCAGGCGTACAGGAAGCCTCCTCTGGCTGCTTCTGAACTGGCCAGATAATTGGAAGAATAGCCGGCCGCCAGGATAATGATGCAGAGTACCTGAGAAAGAACATTCAAGTTCATGGAGAGGGCTCCCCATTTCTCTTCTTCATATTCCAAACGATCCGATTCCTCATCCTCCGCATCCGGAAGCTGTGTCTCGATTTTCTTCAGCTTTCCGCAGGTGATTTCACCAGCCAGCACAGACAAGACAAGCAGCACTGCCAGAACCGGCAGAATCAATGCCTGCAGTCCGCTGTAAAGCTGTGAGGCCGTTCCTTCCAGCCCCTGCCCCCAATTATCCAGAAACATATAAGCTCCTGCTCCCAATACGCCGCCCACCAGGGCGCCTCCCAGCAGATAAAGTCCTATTTTCACATAGCTGTTTGATTTTCCGGTTTTCATTCTTCTCCATCCTCCTCATATACAAAAATATCTTCTACAGTGACCTGGCATATCTTTGCCAGCTTCAGGGCCAGGGTAACGGACGGGGAATAATCTCCCCGCTCAATCAGGCTGATGGTCTGCCTGGATACCCCCGCCAGCTTTCCCAGCTCCGTCTGGTTGATGCCCAGCCTGGAACGGTACTCTTTTAAATGATTGAATAATGGCAATGTTCCTTCCCCCTGAAATTTTTTTGACAACTTTTCTTGTCAATACCACTATATCATTGACAACTTTCTTTGTCAACACTTTTGACAAATATTTTTGTCAAATCTTTCAGGAGCTCCCCAAAACGCAGACAGGCCCCGGAACACTCTAAAGCGTCCCGGAGCCTTCCTGCATTTATCCTCCCCTGTGGCAGCAGGGGAAAAGAAAGCAGTAAACCAAATTAAAACCGTTTTTTAATCCTTACAAACAGCCGCTCGATGCAGTAGGCAACAAAGAAGACCAGAAGAATGGCCGTTCCCGCCGTACCGTAGTCATAGCCCTGAAGGCTGTTGGAAATCACATAGCCGATGCCGCCTGCGCCTACCATGCCCAGAATCGCGCACTCGGAAAAGTTGGTTTCCAGGCGCATGCCCGCCCAGGCCACAATCTGGGACAGGGCCGCCGGAAGAACCGCGTTGAAAAAGATGCTTAAGCGTCCTGCCCCGGTCACCTCCAGAGCCTCGACGGTCTCATCGGGAATGCTCTCAAAGCTCTGGGCAAATGACTTGGTGAAGAAAGCCGTGGTATGTACGCACAGGCCTGCCACACCGGCCTCCGGTCCCATGCCTAAGCAGACCAGCATTAGAAGCACCCATACCGGCGTGGGAACCGCCCGCAGGAAGGTGAAAAAGGACTGGGTCAGGAAAGACAGGAAGGGAACCCGGAAGATGTTGCGGGCCGCCAGCATGCCGAAGACGATTCCCAGAAGCAGACTGTACAGAAGAGACAACACGGCAATGGAAATGGTCTCCACCAGGGAGGACAGAATCAGATCCATATTGGCAAAGTCCAGATGTGCCAGCTCCCAGAACACTTCTCCGATATCCGGCACTCTGGAAACCATCTTTCCCCAGTCGATTTCCAGGTAAAACAGGCTCAGCACCGACAGAACCACGACGCCTGCCAGAAAGCAGGGGATGAACCGGTTTCTCTGGCGGCATTTAACCGGAATGCGCCCCTTCGTCTTCTGCGCGTCCCTGATCAGTTTCCTCTGGGGATTCAGCATTACAATATTTTCATCAGAATTCATATTCATTTCAAAATCTCCTTCCGGAGCCGGGCCGTAATCTGATCCACAACGATAACCATTACGGCCACCAGCAGAATGATGCTCAGCGCTACGTCATACTGAAAGCTCTTGATATAGGAAAACAGGGTAAGTCCCACTCCGCCGCCTCCTACCATGCCCACAATCGTGGACGCGCGGATATTCACCTCCACGCAGTAGAGAAACCAGGACAGAAAGCCGCTTAGGCAGGATGGCAGAATCGCCTGGGCCACCCTCTGCGGGAACGTGGCTCCCACAGCCTGCAGGCTTTCCACACAGTCCTGGGATACATCCTCCATGGTTTCCACAAAGGCCCGCACCATAAAAGCAAAACTGGTGATGCACAGGGCCACAAAGCCCACGCCCGTACCGATTCCCAGAGAAGAGAACAGGATAAACGCCCAGACCAGCGCGGGAATATTGCGCAGAAAGGTGGCAAAGCCGCGGACCACTTTCGCAAACCGCGGGAACGGCGATACCTTCTCACTTCCGAACAGGGATACGAAGAACGCCAGAATCGCCGCCACCGTGGTAGCCGACATGGCCAGCGCCAGCGTTACCACCACGCTGGAGAGCACGCCCGGAATCCGGCTTGCCTTGGGCAGAGCCGGCAGCAGAAAGTCTTCCGTCAGAAAACTCCAGAAGGCGTCTCCATTGGAAATCAGCGTAAAGATATTAAACTCCGTAAGAATGCTGGTCACGGCGAACAGCACCACTGCCGCAATCAGAAAACCTGTATAAAGCTTCTTCAAATCATGCGCAATGAGCGGTATCTTCTTTGTCATCTGCATTTCCTCCCATCATCAGGTTTTCCCTGGAAGTTCCGTAAATCCGTTCGATTGCGGAATCGTCAAGGTCCTCCGGAGCGCCGTCAAAGACAATCTCGCCTTTGGACAGGCCAATGATACGTGTGGAATACCGGACCGCCACATCCAGCTGATGCAGATTGACGATGCAGGCAATGTTCCGTTTCTGCGTCATGCTGTGAAGAAGATCCATAATCGTTTTCGCGCTGGAGGGGTCCAGAGACGCGATAGGCTCGTCGCACAGAAGGAGCCGGGGCTTCTGCATAATCGCCCGGGCTATGCCCACTCTCTGCTTCTGCCCGCCGGACAGATCCGAAGCCCGGTTGTAGGCAAACTGGGAAAGTCCCAGCTCCTCCAGAAGATCAAGCGCCTCCTGCTTGTCCTCCTCACTGTACATGCCGAATACGCCTTTCACTCCCCACATATAGCCCAGACGGCCGTGAAGCACATTCTGAAGCACTGACAGACTGTACACCAGATTGTAATTCTGGAAAATCATACCGGCCTTGCACCTAAGCTCCCGAAGCTTCCTGCCTCTCTGGGCAGATACCGGCTGCCCGTCCAGCCAGACCGTGCCGCCGCTTATGGGAATCAGCCGGTTGATGGCCCGCAGAAGGGTGGACTTTCCGGAGCCGGAAGGCCCGATGATGGAGATAAATTCTCCCTCCTGCACTTCAAAGGATACGCCCTTCAGCGCGTGGACGCCGTTTGGATAATTCTTGGATACCTGTTCAAATTTCAAAATTGGTTTCATCCTGCTCTCCTGATTCCACGGCTCCGGACTGCGGAAGCGTCCTCTGTACACCCCTGCAGCCCGGTCCGTTTTCTTTCCTAAAACTCGTTGATAATCTTGTTCAGCTCAATAATCTCTTCATAGTCGCTCAGGTCACACTCCACAAAGCGGGCGCCCGGAACCTTGATGACGTCGGTGAAATACTCCTCATTGTCGTAGGAGGTCAGGAACTCTGTCAGAGCATCCCTGGTCTCCTGGTCCACATGCTCGCCGACCACCATGGCCTCAGCCGGAATCGCGCCGGACTCATGAATGATTTTTACATCGCCCTCGGCTGCGTTTCCATGGGAAATCTCAGAGGCCAGAATCTGGTCGGAAATGGGAACCACGTCCACATCTC
>CALWAZ010000082.1 GCA_944375725.1 uncultured Merdimonas sp.
ACATATCCTTCTCTTCTCAGTTTCTTGGCTTTTGTGGTCATGTCTCTTCTTTCAGCTTTTAAAGTATTCATTTATCTTTTCCTCCAAAAATCTGAATCGCTTAGCAGCCTTCCACTTTGCAGAACAAACAGGTATTGTTAAGTGTTCGTTATTTAATTACAGTTTCATTATAGCACCCTCTGTCAAGAGAAAAATCGGATTTTTCGGCGTAAAATTATTAAAAAAATATAAAAAAAGAAGAAAGAAAGTATTTTATCGGAATATCTGGAAAGAAAATGGAAATTTAAAAGGCATTCCAGATATAAAATCAGTTGTGCCAGGCTTCCGGCTGTGGTATTCTGATATTGCAGATGTTCAATCTGCGTGGGAAAGCAGTTCTGTTTTCCTGTTTCCAAAACCCCAAAATAAAAACGGAGATTACTGTGAAGGAAGTGAGCAGTAACAAAAGAAGGAGCTGGTGCCTATGACTGTCGTTTTCTGATCTTGCGGACCGGATATGAAAAACGTATAATGAAAGGAGAAACCAACCGGGTGAAAGGAAAGCGGTATAAATTTCGGACGGCACAAAGGATAAACCGCAAATATAAAGACAGGCTGTTTCGCTTCGTCTTTCAGGACAAAAAGGATTTGCTGGAGCTTTACAATGCGATAAACGGGACGGATTACCAGGATGCGGAAATGCTGGAAATCAATACGCTGGAGGATGTGCTTTATCTGGGCATGAAAAATGATCTGTCATTTCTCCTGTGTGATACGATGAATCTGTACGAACATCAGAGCACGTGGAATGAAAACATGCCTTTGAGAGGGCTTTTGTACTTCGCAGAGCTGTATCAGCGTTATCTGGAAGAGAATGGTTACCGTCTGACCGGAACCGGGAGAAGGCTGCCGCTGCCATTTCCCAGGTATGTGGTATTCTACAATGGTACAAAAGAGGAACCTGATCAGATGCAGCTTCTGCTGTCAGACGCTTTTCAGAAGCAGGGAATAGATGGACTTCCCGGTCTGGAGTGCAGAGCTGTTGTGCTTAATATTAATTACGGACACAATCAGGCAATCATGGAACGCTGCCGCAGGCTTAAGGATTATTCTGAATTCATAGAAGAAATCCGCCGCAACCTGAGAGCGGGCATGGTGCTGGAAGACGCTGTGGAACAGGGAATCGAAGCCTGCATAAAACAGGGAATATTGGAGGATATTCTCAGAAAAAGCAAAATGGAGGTGCGTAAGATGCTGCTGACAGAGTATGATGAAAAGGCGGAGAGAGAATATCTCCGGAAGGAAGCGGTTGAGATGGGTCTGGAGGAAGGCCTGGAAAAAGGGATCAGTGCCTTTATTCTGGATAACCTGGAGGAAAGGGTACCAGAGGAACGTATTCTTTCCAAGCTGGAGCGCCGGTTTTCTCTGACACCGGAACAGGCGAAGGAGTATTTTGAAAAATACGGAAGAGAAGAACAGTAGCAGATAGAGATTACTGTGAATGAAATGAATGACAGCCGATGGAGGGCTGCGGAGAAAACAAAAGAGAAAACGGCTTGACAAAGCCATTTCCGCGTGTTACGCTCATTTATATGAAAAACCGCGTATTTACTGCAAACGCTATGAAGAAAAGAGTAAGCTGAATGCGCTTTTTACAGAGAATTCCCGGAGGCTGAGAGGGATGAAAGCAAAACGGCTGAAGATGGTTTCTGAGCGGCACGGATGAACGCAGGAGGGCCTGCGATAAGACGTGACAGGACCGCCTGTTACAGCGGAAGGGTATAAGGATGGAGCACATACGAGGCATGGATCCGTTCCGTACCCGCAGAGGCCGGTTCCCGTGAGGGACTGGTGAATGGAAGTGGTAACACGGGAGTATCCCGTCTTCTTTGGAAATAAAGAAGACGGGTTTTTTATTGCAGTATCATTTGCAGTTTAAAAGAAAAAGAGAGGGAAACAAGGATGGAAAAAAAGAAGTTTTACATGACGACGGCCATTGCCTATACCTCCGGCAAGCCTCATATCGGAAACACCTATGAGATTGTGCTGGCAGACGCTATCGCGCGTTTCCGGAGAATGCAGGGCTATGATGTGTTCTTCCAGACAGGAACTGACGAGCACGGACAGAAAATTGAGCTGAAGGCTCAGGAAGCCGGAGTGACGCCCAAGGAATTTGTGGATCAGGTATCTGGAGAAATCAAGCGTATCTGGGATCTGATGAATACTTCCTATGATAAGTTTATCCGTACCACGGATGATTATCATGAGAAGCAGGTACAGAAAATCTTTAAGAAGCTCTATGATCAGGGAGATATCTACAAAGGCTCCTATGAAGGCCTTTACTGCACACCCTGCGAGTCCTTCTGGACACCGTCCCAGCTGGTGGACGGCAAGTGCCCGGACTGCGGCCGTGAAGTACAGCCTGCCAAGGAAGAGGCTTATTTCTTCCGTATGAGTAAATACGCGGACCGCCTGATCGATCATATCAACAAGCATCCGGAATTCATTCAACCGGTATCCCGGAAGAATGAGATGATGAACAATTTCCTGCTTCCGGGCCTGCAGGATCTCTGCGTATCCCGTACCTCTTTCAAGTGGGGAATCCCGGTAGATTTTGATCCGAAGCACGTGGTTTACGTGTGGCTTGACGCGCTGACCAACTACATTACCGGAATCGGTTATGACTGTGACGGAGAGTCCAGCGACCTGTTCAAGAAGAACTGGCCGGCGGATCTGCATCTGATCGGAAAGGACATCATCCGTTTCCATACCATTTACTGGCCTATTTTCCTGATGGCTCTGGACCTGCCGCTGCCGAAGCAGGTATTCGGCCATCCCTGGCTGCTGCAGGGTGACGGCAAGATGAGCAAATCCAAGGGAAATGTGCTTTACGCGGATGATCTCGTGGATATGTTCGGCGTGGACGCGGTGCGTTTCTTCGTGCTTCATGAGATGCCCTTTGATAATGACGGCGTAATTACCTGGGAGCTGATGGTGGAGCGCATCAATTCTGAGCTGGCCAATACCCTTGGAAATCTGGTAAACCGTACCATTTCCATGTCAAACAAGTATTTCGGCGGCGTGGTAAATAACGCGGGAGTGATCGAGCCCGTTGACCGGGAGCTTCGCGAGACAGCTGTGACAGCCGCGGAAAAGGCTTCTGCGAAAATGGATGAGCTTCGTGTGGCAGACGCCATTACCGAAATTTTCGCGCTGTTTAAGCGCTGCAATAAATATATTGATGAGACCATGCCCTGGGCCCTTGCAAAGGATGAGAGCAAGAAGGACAGACTGGCTACCGTACTCTACAATCTGGTGGAGGCAATCAGTATCGGCGCCTCTCTTCTGGAGCCGTTCATGCCGGAGACCTCCGCGAAGATTCTGGCTCAGCTGGGCGCAAAGAAGCGTTCACTGGAGGTTATGAATATGTTCGGTCTGTACCAGTCCGGAACCAAGGTAACGGATAAACCGGAGATCCTGTTTGCCCGTCTGGATGTGAATGAGGTTCTGGCAAAGGTGGAGGAGAAAAAGGCGGAAGCCCAGGCAGCAGGAGGAGCAGATACAGCTTCCGCGGGCGCCGGAGACAAGGCAGAGGGTTCAGATGCGGCAGAGGAAAAGGCCGTGATTGACATTGAGCCGAAGCCGGAAATCACCTTTGATGATTTTGCGAAGCTGCAGTTCCAGGTGGGTGAGATCATTGCCTGCGAGGCGGTGAAGAAGTCCAAAAAGCTTCTGTGTTCCCAGGTGCGCATCGGAAGCCAGGTGAAGCAGATTGTATCCGGAATCAAGGCTCATTATACGCCGGAAGAGATGGTCGGCAAGAAGGTTATGGTAGTGGTAAATCTGAAGCCTGCCAAGCTGGCCGGAGTGCTTTCCGAGGGAATGATTCTCTGCGCGGAGGATGCGGAAGGCAATCTGGCACTGATGACGCCGGATAAGGATATGCCTGCCGGCGCGGAGATCTGCTGAAGCAGAAGCCCTGTACCGCATACAAAGAATAGAGAGATAAAATAAAAGAATATCCCCATTGGAATCCATGGCTTGCAGCGCTGGATTCTGACGGGGATATTTTTGGGGAAATTTTTATGGGAAAGGAAGCTTTCCGAATAAATATATCTGGCTGAAATGTAAGAGATTTGAAAGAATTTTCTCCGCTTGTCTGTAAGAATTTAATCTTAATCTTATACAAGATGAAATTCAGGCAGCAGTATACGCGGCAAAACAGAACAGTTTCATCGGAAAGAGGAGGATGGAAGTATGAGACAGGCAGAAAAAAAGTGGAAAAAGATTCTTGGGGCAGTACTCCGGGAGATTGAAAAAGATATGCGTTGAAAAAGAACGGGAAAAATCCGGCCTGATAAATGGTGTATCTGCGGCGTATTTTTATAATATACGCCGCAGTCCGAGAATAAAAGCCCTAAAGGCCGGTTACAGATGAAAATTTTAAACTGCATTGGAAGAAATCAGAAATACGTCTCCAATTCCATCCGCTTAGCCTGCTCCAGCAGAAACTTATACCGTTTCTGCACAGAATAGATTTCATAAGTATAGCAGTCGATTAAATCCGGATCTACGACCGCCTCGAAATTTGCGTAGGCGGTGTCCAGTGCGTTTTTTGTAAGATAAAGGTCCTCCAGGAGCTGGCGCCGGGTAAAAGATTCTCCGGCAGGCTCCCGTGTCTGTTCTTTCTTAAAAAGGCCCATGCTGCAACCCCCGCTTTCGATAAACAAAGAGCGCGCCGTCAAAGGAGACTGTGGCGGCTTTGCCTGTGGATATTATCTGCAATATCCTGTTACAATATGAGTATAGGCCGGGATCCAGGAATTTATACTAAAAATAGTATATATTGGATAAAAACCCCATATAAATAGTAAAAAAACACAGGACAAATACTATGAAAGTATTAAATTTTCTGCTTCGCATGGTTTTCGGGGCGATTGGAATTCAGGTGATCAATGCCATTCTGCTTTCTCAGAATATTTCTGTGTTTGTGGGACTGAATGTCCTGACGCTTTTGACAGTTGGAAGCCTCGGAATCAGCGGGCTGGGACTGCTTTATGGCATTGCGGCCTTCGGAATTTTGTGAGATTTTTACAATGGACAAATCCGGGCACAAAAGGTATACTTTATCTACGATCGATCAGAAAATTTCTTATCTGGCTGGGCAGATATCGGCACAGCCTGTATCTATGGTTTGAGTCAAACCACAATTCCTTATTTGGACATGACTTGAAAGGAGGAGCAGTGTTTCTTATTTCCTTGGCGCAGTGTTACAGAAGAGAGCCGAAGCTTCTGCTGGTGGCGGGATGTCTGCTGGGCTTTGAACTGTCTGTGAGCCTTATCATGGGACTTCTGCTGTATCTGGGAGGCCTTGGGTGAAGAAGCGGCAGATAGCGGTATGCGGCGGAGAACGGGAATATACAAAGAAATTTGCGGAATTTGCGAATTCGAGGAAGGATTCTCTGTTTACGGTGCATGGGTTTACGGACTGCCATGAGCTGATGGCTTATACGAAAGAACATTCGGTGGATATTCTCCTGCTGTCGGAGAAGCTTCTGGATCAGTTTCCGGAGCAGACGGCGGCCGGGAAGGTGATTCTGCTGTCGGAAGAAGAGTACAGAGAAGAGAACGGGTATCCGGCTGTCTATAAATATCAGTCCTGCAGCCAGGTTCTGCGCCAGGCGCTGAACCTGTATGCGGAGCAGGCGCGGGAATCAGCGGGAATCGTTCTTCGGACAGAGGGCATGAAGAAGGTGGGAGTCTATTCTCCTGTCGGGAGGACGGGGAAGACAGGCTTTGCTCTGGCATTTGGAAAAGAAACAGCTAAAAAGTACCGGACTCTTTATCTGAACATGGAGGAATATTCCGGTTTTACGGCGCTGTATCCCTATGGGGACGGCTGGACGTTATCGGAACTGATGTATTTTCTAAAACAGGGAAAAAAAGCCTTTGCCTGTAAGCTGGAAAGTGTGATTCAGCGGATGGGAGCTTTGGACTATATTCCGCCTCTGCGTTCTCCTGTAGAGCTCAGGACAGTCAGCCGGAAAGACTGGGAGGCGCTTCTGCAGGCTCTGGAAAGGGAAAGCAGGTATGAGGTAGTCATTCTGGATCTGAGTGGTATGGTAGACGGACTGTTTGAGATTCTGGCGCAGTGTGATGTGATTTATACGCCTGTGGAGGAGGATGAGACAGCCAGGGCGAAGCTTGCGCAGTATGAGGAGACACTGGGGCTGCTGGACCTGGAGCATATCGTGGAACGGACAAAGAAGCTTCATATATCCGCAGAGGAAGGGCCGGAAGCCCTGGGAAGGGAGGAGAGCAGGAGGTGGAGCGGAGCGTGAGAGCTGACTGGGAGGAACTGCGGGGAAGGCTCCGTGGCCGGGTACAGGAACGGCTGGATTTGTCCAGAGAACTGAAGGATGAGGAGGTTCTTGCTCTGATAGACGAAGAAATTCTGTGTCTGAGCAGGGAAAGCTTTCTTTTTCTGGAAGAAAAACTTCAGATGAGAAGGGAACTGTTCAATGCCATGAGACGGCTGGATATTTTGCAGGAGCTGATTGAGGATCCGGAAGTGACGGAGATCATGGTAAATGGACCGGACCGCATTTTTGTGGAAAAAAGGGGAAGGCTTTTCCGCTGGAATAAAAAATTTTCTTCCGGAACACAGCTGGAGGATGTGGTGCAGCAGATTGTGAGCTTCTGCAACCGCAGCGTATCCAAAGCAAATCCCATAGCTGACGCCAGACTGTCAGATGGCTCCCGGGTAAATATTGTTCTCGATCCGGTGGCGCTGAATGGGCCGGTGATCACCATCCGCCGGTTTCCGGCGGAACCGGTGCGGATGGCTCAGCTGGTGGGCTGGGGATCTCTGACAGAGGAGGCCGTGGATTTTCTGAAGGCGGCAGTGAGAGCCGGCTACAATATTTTTGTGAGCGGCGGGACAGGCTCCGGAAAGACTACTTTTCTCAACGCGCTTTCGGAATTTCTTCCGGAGACAGCCAGAATTATCACCATAGAGGATAACGCGGAGCTTCAGCTGGACAGGGTGGAAAATCTGGTTACCCTGGAAGCCCGGGGAGCTAATCTGGAAGGAGAAAAGGAGATTACGATCCGGGATCTGATTAAGACGGCGCTGCGGATGCGCCCGGATCGGATTATTGTAGGAGAGGTGCGGGGAGCGGAGGCTATCGATATGCTTCAGGCTATGAATACAGGCCACGACGGCTCCCTGAGCACGGGCCATGCCAACAGTCCCCGGGATATGTTGAGCCGTCTGGAGACCATGACGCTGATGGGAATGGAACTGCCTCTTACGGCAGTTCGGAGACAGATAGCCTCAGGGGTAGATCTGATTGTGCATCTGGGACGGCTCCGGGACGGGAGCCGGAAAGTTCTGGAGATTGTAGAGACGGATGGAATCCGGGAAGGGGAGATCTGCCTGCATACACTTTTTGAGTTTCAGGAAGAGGATACTGGCACGCAGACGGAGAACAGCGTAAAAGGAGTTCTTATAAAAAAGGATGAACTTTGGCACAGAGGAAAGATGAAAGCGGCAGGAATCGGAGGCTGGTAGATGGATTACAGAAGGTATCGTTTCAGCCGGAGCGAAACAATCCGGTATGGAGCCGAGGCGGCCATACTTACCGGTGTGGTGGCGCTGTGTTTTTATAATTCTGTCTTGGCGCTGGCAGTATACCCGCTGGTGGTCTTCTGGTATTTCCGGGAGAAAAAAGAGCAGCTGGCTGAGAAACGGAGAAAAGAGCTTCAGCTTCAATTTAAGGACGCGGTGCAGGGGATGGCGGCGGCTCTTGCGGCTGGCTATTCTCCGGAAAACGCCGTGGGGGAGGCCAGAAAGGAGCTGCGCCTCATCTATCCGGAAAATGCGGATATGGTACAGGAGCTGTCTGCCATTCAGAGAAAACTGGACGCCAATCAGACCATAGAAGAAGCGGTGCGGGACTTTGCTTTTCGAAGCGGGCTGGAGGAGGCGGAGACCTTTGCGGAAATCTTTGCGGTGGGAAAGAGAAGCGGCGGCGATTTGATAGGGATTATGAAAGACACTGCCCGGACTATCAGCCAGACTGTGGATACAGAGAGGCAGGTGGCGTCTGTGCTGGCATCGCGCAGATATGAGCAGAAAATCATGAATGTGATTCCGTTTGCCATGATTCTGTATCTGCGCTTTGGATGCCCGGGATTTCTGGAGCCGGTTTACGGAAACACCGCCGGGATTTTGGCGATGACAGCCTGCCTGGCGGTGTATCTGGCAGCAGGATATTTGAGCAGAAGAATGCTGGCGATAGAGGTCTGAACAGAGGAAACGCCAGAGGCGTTGTGCAGGGTTGAATGGAAAGGCGTGATGTGTAAATGGGAAAAGAGAAAGAAGAACAGGGAGAAAGGAGAGGCTGAAGCAGCTTCTTGCTGAAAAAGCCGGCAGAAAATGTCCCGGACGGACAGAAGTGGAGGAGAACCTGAGACTGCTGGGCACAGACCGGGATATCAGCCGGAAGCTGAATGATTATTATGCGGAAAAGCTTTCGCTGATGCTGAAGATACTGAGCGTGGGTATGGTCTGCAGTCTCATTCTGTTTTTGACTGCGGGAAGAAATAGTGTGCTGAAGGAAGGGTATTTTCTCCCGAGAAAGGAACGGGCTTATACCCGGGAATTGAGCCTGAATACAGAGGATGGCGGAAAGACAGAGGTAGCCATAGAGGTGGAGCCGCGGGAACTGACTGACGCGGAAAGCAGAGCACTTCTGGAGGAAGCGGTATCCGGGATGGAGAGCCGAATTCTGGGCGGCAATGTGTCTCTGGAGGAGGTGCGGAGTGATCTGAATCTGGTTCAGGAGATAGAAGGGACGCCCATAAGAATCGAGTGGGAGCTGGATAATTATGAGACCCTGAATCTGGATGGGAGTCTCCGGCTGGAGAATCTGAAAGAGGAAGGAAGCCTGACGGAACTGACGGCCAGGCTGACCTGCGGGGAGGAAGAACAGATCTACCGGGCAGCGGTCAGAACTCTTCCGCCGCTTCTGACAGAGGAAGAAGCGTGGAAAGAGACTGTAGAAAACGCAGTGGCGGCATCCCAGGAGGAAAGCAGGCAGCAGAAGATGAAGAAACTGCCGGAAGAGGTGGACGGACAGCCGGTAGAATGGCAGGAAAAACTGCCGGTGCCGGCAGGCGGAATGCTGGCATTGACTGTGCTGGCGGCAGTGCTGGCATATCTGGCCAGAGACCAGGATCTGAAAAAACAGGTCTTGGAACGGGACAGGCAGATGCAGAGGGATTATGCCAGGATTGTAAGCAAGCTGGTACTTCTGATGAGCGCCGGAGCTGCTGTACGGAAGGCCTGGGAAATGATAGTGAAGGACTACCAGCTCAAAAAGGAAAGGGGACAGATAAAATCCAGATATGCCTATGAGGAGATGGCGCTGGCCTGCTATGAAATGCAGAGCGGAGTGGCAGAGACAAAGGCTTACGAAAATTTCGGCCTGCGCTGCCGGCTGCCCTGTTACCTGAAGCTTTCTGCTCTTCTGGAGCAGAATCTGCGGAAGGGAAGCAGAGGGCTTGGCCAGCTCCTGAATGGAGAGGTGGCGGAAGCCTTTGAGCAGAGAAAGGCGTGCGCTCTAAGCCAGGGGGAGGAAGCTTCCACCCGGCTGCTGTTTCCCATGATTCTGATGCTGGCGGTGGTGCTGCTTCTGATTCTTCTTCCCGCGGCCATGTCCATGCAGATATAGCAGCAGCGCGGAAAGAAAAATCCAGAAGGACAAAGAGGGGAAAGGAAGGATACAAAATGAGGGAATGGTGGAAACGTTTTTGGAAAGAAGAGGATGGCATAGGGACGGTGGAGATGATCCTGATCCTCGTGGTGCTGATCGCTCTTGTGCTTATCTTTAAGAATCAGCTTACCACGCTGGTAAATGACATTTTTGACAAGATTACCAGCCAGAGCAGGCTGGTATAGGGAATGCCATGATCGGGAGACTATGGAGGCGCGGGGAGATTACAGTGTTTACCAGTCTGATGCTGGCGGTTTTACTGTTTTTCTTTCAGACAGCGCTGGAATCAGCCCGTCTGGCCATGCTCCGCAGCCAGATGCAGGAGGCGCTGGAACTGGCGGAATATTCCGTGCTTTCCGAGTACAACAGAGAACTGCTGGACCTGTATGATCTGTTTTATCTGGATCTGGGTTATGGAGGCGGAGCAGAGGAAACGGAATATTTGAATCGGAGACTTGCGGAATTTCTGGATGCAAATCTGTCTTCCGGGGAAACGGCAGGAGTAGATACCTGGGATTATTCCAGGGCAGCGGATGACCGTGGATCGGCTTATTATGAGCAGGCAGTGTCGTATATGAAGCAGAAGACAGGAGTCTCGCTGCTCCAGAGGCTGAAAACCTATGAGGAGTATGGAGAGCAGGCTTCGGAGAATGAGGAAAGCTATGCCCAGGCGGACGCGAGAGAGACACAGAACCTGGAGGAACTGAAAAAGAGGCGGGAAGAGGAGGAGGAAAAAAGTACGCCGGATCCGGTTTCCAGTACAAACAGTCTGAAACGGACCAGTATATTAAATCTGGCGGTAAAGGAGCCGGAGAAACTTTCAGGGAAAAAAGCGGATCTGAGTACAGTGCCCTCTGTGCGGATGCTTCTGGAAGGAGCCGGACCGAGAGGGCGCAATGAGCCGGGCGCGGGAAATGATGTGTTTTTTCTGGCATATCTGCTGGAGCATTTTCCGCATGCGGCAGAGTACCTGTCAGGAGACAGGGAGAGTGGTTCCTGGCTGGATTACCAGCTGGAATATCTCATAGCCGGAAAGGATACGGACATCGGGAATCTGGAGGCAGTCTGTGGACGTCTTCTGGCTATCCGGGAGGGAATGAACTATACCTATCTGCTGTCGGACTCGGCAAAGACGGCAGAGTGCGCGGCTTTGGCGGCGGCGCTGGTGGGGGTGACGATGATTCCGGGACTGGTGGAAGCGGTAAAACAGGTTCTCCTGCTGGCCTGGGCTTTTGCTGAAAGCGTGCTGGATGTAAGGAGGCTGCTGAATGGGAAGAAAGTCGCCTTTTATAAGGACAGCTCCAGCTGGAAGCTGTCGCTGTCCGGAGCGCTGGAAATGGCTTCACTGTCCGAGGCTGAGGAGCAGGAGGATTCCTCCGGGCTTCAATACCGTGATTATCTGGGAATTCTGCTGACTCTTACCGGACGTGAAAAGAAAATTATGAGAAGCCTGGATGCCATAGAGGGGGTGATCCGAGAACAGTCCGGCGGCCGCTGGTTTTATATCGACCAGTGCACAGATGGGTTTTGGATGCGGACGGTCTGTATGAATGGACAGGAGCTGTCAGCGGAACGCTGGATGGGATATGAGTGGTGAAAAAGGCCGGGCAGAGCAGTCTGCGGCGGTTTCAGGAAGGGGTGTACCGTGATGTTTGTTCGTACAGGGATGCGTCTGTTAAAATTCAATGCTCTCCAGGCAGGGGCGGAAGGGCGGACTGCCGTTCTGACAAAAAAATCTGACAACTCTCTTTCCATACCCTGTGGCGAAAAAACATCACGGTGCGCCTCTTTCTTTCAAAGGGCCAGCCTGACTGTGGAGGCGGCGCTTGTGTTTCCCCTGGCTGTCTTTGCCCTGACAGCTTTTCTGTACCTGTTTTTCCTGATTCAGGTACGTACCGAGATCAGCAGGGCCATGACGGACGCAGGACGGGAATTGTCGCAGATGGCCAGTGTGTCGGAAGATACGGGCAGTCTGGGCGCCTCGGCTCTGGCCGTGCTTTATGGGAAGCGGGAAGTGGAGAATTATCTGAAAGGACGCGCGGCAGAGGGGATTATAAAAGGAGGGACTGGCGGTATCTCGTTTGTGGGAACTTTCTGGGAGGAAGAGACTTCCACGCTGACACTTCAGGCCTCCTTTCAGACCGTGTTTCCTCCTGGGATCGCCTGGTTTCATCCGATTCAGGTAACTCTGAAACGGGTTGTACGGGGATTTACAGGGTTCTCCGGACGGGAAGGAGGACTCGGCACAGAAGACAGCAGTCTGGTTTATGTGACGGATCATGGAACGGTCTATCACAGGGATTTGGGCTGCAGATATCTGAAGCTGTCGATTCGGCAGACGGAGCTTAGTAAGGTGGATGAGCTGCGCAGCGGAGACGGTTCCAGATATTATCCCTGTGAACGGTGCTGGAAAGAGGGAGCAGAGATTGTATTTCTGACGGAGGATGGGAACCGTTATCATCAGACACTGAACTGTTCTTCCCTGGTCCGCGGCATCCATACAGTCCATCTGTGGGATACAGGCGGGCTGCCGCCCTGTTCTGTCTGTGGAGGATAACATATGTGGAGAGAGTATTGTATGGTTCTGCTGCTTGTCTGGAACAGCTGGCTTGATCTGCGCAGGCATGAGATCAGCCTGCCGGGCCTTGGAATATTCGGAGCGGCAGGGCTTCTGGCAAATCTGCTGCTGAAATACCAGACGGGTATGGAGCTGGCAGCTGGAATAGGAGTCGGCATTTTTGTTCTTGCCGCGGCGGCAGTTACGAAGGGCGCTGTTGGTTTTGGAGACGGACTGCTGCTCTGTGTGACAGGAATTTATCTGGGAGGGACAGACAATCTGCGGCTTCTGATGGGAGGATTGATTTTGTGCGCGCTGGTTCTTGGAGCGGGACTGCTGCTGGGAAAAGCCCGGTGGAAACAGCAGTTTCCCTTTGTGCCGTTTCTGTGTCTGGCGCAAATCGGGAGAATTTTATGGCGGTAGAAGGCAGAAAACCGGCGAAACAGAAGGAGTGGTCCTGGAGGCAGGGCAGCTTTACGGTGGAGGCTTCTCTGCTTCTGCCGTTCCTGATCCTGCTGTTGTATGTATTTCTGATTCTTGGGATGTATCTGCATGACAGAAGTATTCTGGCATCCTGCGCGGCAGAACTGGCGGGAAAAGGAGCCCTGCGCAAATATGAGACGGAGGAGCACCTGGAAAGCTGGCTGAGAGGGCAGGCGGAGGGGCTGGCAGAGGAGAAGCTTCTGCTGCTGCGGCTGACAGAGGTGTCGGCAGAGGTGGACAGAAGCTCCGTGACAGTTTCCTATGTGGGAAGTACTTCACTTCTGGGAGGACTTCGGGCTGAAGAGACAGAGACGGCAGAGCGGCTGAATCCGGTGAACTTTATCAGAAACAGCAGGCGTCTGAAGAATCTAATCAAAGAGTAGGGGCGGTGGAAGATGAATGTGACATATCGAAGGGAGCTGGATCATAATTATCTGGTTCTCGAGCAGGAGGAGTATCAGGAAAATTATCAGATGGGCATGCTGCTGAAAAACAGGATTCCCGGTTTTCTGGAATGCAGAATGAGCCGGCTGGACAGACAGGTTTCCCTGTATTATGAGATTACGTCCAGGCAGAGCCTGAGTCTGGTGCTGGAAAGAAAAAGAATAAATCTTATGGAGCTTTTAAGTCTGCTGCGTGGGATGTACCGGGCAGTGCAGTCCTGTGAAGAATATCTTCTGGATGTGGGAGGACTGCTTCTGTCGCCGGAATATATTTATCTGGAACCGGATGAATGGAGCATATACTTCTGCTTTTTCCCTTTCAGGCAGCAGGAGATGGGACAGGGTCTTCCGGAGCTGGCGGAGTATCTTCTGGACCGGCTGGACCGGCAGGATTCAGGGGCGGTCACGCTGGGATATGAATTCTACAGAATAGCGGGTGAAGAAAACCCTTCCTTAAGAGAACTGCTGGAGAACTGGAACAGAGAAAAAGAGGAAGGAGAGCCGGAGACAGGGAGGAAAGCGGAGAAGACAATCATACGATACGATGAAAATGGACGGACTGTCGTGGAGGAAGACTGCATACGGGAACGGGAGCCGGAGAGAAATTTTGACGCGGTTTCGCCGGAGTGGACCGGCACTCCCGGCGGGGGCACCTCCTTCCTCGGGACAATCAGAGAGCCGGGGCTTTTTCTGCGGAGTGAAAGCGCGGCTTATCCGGATCTTCGGATTACGAAAAACAGCTTCCTGATTGGAAAGAAAAGGGACGCGGTAGACGGCTGGCTGAAAGCCCGGGGAATCTCTCGGATACACAGCAGAATTTCCAGGGAAGAAGACTGCTACTATCTGACAGATCTGAATTCTACAAACGGTACTTATCTGAACGGAGGGCGGCTGGAGGTGAATGAGAAGGCAAGGCTTCGTCCCGGCGACTGCGTGGCTTTCGCGGATGTAAGATATGTGGTGGAAGGCTGAGACGCAAAAGCATACTGGATTTTTAGGGCAGGGTTCTGTATAATGAAACAGAACAGACTGAGGATGAGACAGGGATTCTTCTGTCCTCAGGGGAAAATCATACAGAAAAGGAACTGCTTGTTTTATGATATTTGAAAGTCATGCGCATTATGATGATGAAGCCTTTGACAGGGATCGGGAAGAGCTTCTCGAGGAATGCCGGAATCAGGGAATTGAATATATTGTCAATGTAAGCTCCAGCCTGAAATCGGTCAGGACTACGCTGGCATTGGCGGAACAGCATCCGTTTGTTTATGCGGCTGTGGGCATCCATCCGGACGAGGTGGGAGAACTGAATGAGGAAACCTTTGCCTGGCTGGAACAGCAGTGCGGCCACCCGAAAGCCGTGGCTGTGGGAGAGATCGGGCTGGATTATTACTGGGATAAAGAAAATCATGAGGTTCAGAAATACTGGTTTCGGAGACAGCTGGAGCTGGCGGAAAAATGCGGCCTGCCGGTTATTATCCACAGCAGGGAGGCCTGCGCTGATACGCTGGAGGAGATGAAGAAAGCTCATTCTCCGGAGCTTCGCGGAGTCATCCACTGCTTTTCCTATGCGCCTGAGACAGCAGGAGAATATCTTGAGATGGGATATTATATCGGTGTCGGAGGCGTAGTGACCTTTAAAAACGCGAAAAAGCTGAAGGAGGTTGTGAAAATGCTTCCTCTGAACCGGATTCTTCTGGAAACAGACTGCCCGTATCTGGCTCCTGAGCCAAACCGCGGGAAGCGCAATTCCTCTCTGAACCTTCCTTATGTGGCGGCAGCGATCGCAGAGATTAAGGGAGTGGAGACAGAAGAAGTGATCCGTGTTACCAATGAAAACGCCAGAAACCTTTATTTTCAGGGGAGAGAATTATGAGCAGACCGGTTCCAAGCCTGGGAAATCCCAAAAACACCATAGAGATACTGAACAAATATAAATTTGTCTTTCAGAAAAGATATGGACAGAACTTTCTGATTGATGAGCATGTGCTGGGAAAAATTATCCGCGCCGCAGAAATCACAGAAGAGGATTTCGTGGTTGAGATCGGGCCGGGCATCGGCACGTTGACCCAGTATCTGGCCGCGTCAGCCAGAGAAGTAGCTGCCATCGAAATAGATGACGCCCTGATTCCGATTTTGGAAGATACCTTAAGCGGATATGACAATGTAACCATTATCCATGAGGATGTGCTGAAAGTGGATCTGGCCAGGCTGGCAGAAGAGAAAAACGGAGGCAGGCCGGTGAAGGTGGTGGCAAATCTTCCCTACTATATTACGACACCGATTATTATGGGGCTGTTTGAAAATCATGTGCCCGTGGACAGTATCACGATCATGGTCCAGAAAGAGGTGGCCGACCGTATGAAGACAGGACCGGGCTCCAAGGACTATGGAGCGCTGTCTCTGGCTGTCCAGTATTATGCCAGCCCGGAGCTGGTGGCCAATGTGCCTCCCAACTGCTTTATGCCCCGGCCCAGAGTGGGTTCTGCGGTCATCCGCCTTACAAAATATCAGACACCGCCTGTGGAAGCAGAGGATGAGAAGCTGATGTTTCAGATTATCCGCGCTTCCTTCAATCAGCGCCGGAAGACACTGGTCAATGGGCTTAGCAACGCGCCGGAGCTTCGAATTCCCAAAGAGCGGACAGAGGCGGTTCTGGAGGAAATGGGCCTTAAGCCGGGAGTGCGTGGAGAAGCCCTGGATCTTGCCCAGTTCGCGGAGCTTTCCAACCGGCTGAAGAGACTGCAGAATTCCTGAGCACGGAAACAGAAGCATCCTGTGAAAATACTGGAATGAAGAGGACAGGTCAGGCATAGAATATCTTAGCTGATAAGAGAAAGGGAGGGATTCTTTGTCTGACTACAAACGGTTTGTCTCCTACATTTACGGATATAATCAGGGAGAAAAGGGAGAGAACACAGGATTTGTCAAAGTAAATGCCCGCGGTGGCGAATGCAAGATCTGGGTGCATGTGAAGGGATTTTACGCGCACAGACAGAAGCCTTACCGGGTTTACGTTTTTACGCAGAAGAAAGAACGGCTGGAAGGGCAGTATCTGGGTGAGCTGGAAAGCCGGAATGGAGCGCTGGAATGGAATGGCGTCACGAACACAGACAGCCTGATGGGCGGCTTCAGCCTGGATGAAAGCCGGGGAATCTATATAGAAGGGGAAAACCGTGTCTTTGCCGCGGAGTGGGACGACTATCCGGTGGATGTAGACAGGTTTGAGCCCCTTGAGAGGTCTGCCAGGCAGGCGGATGTGGAGAAGAATTCAGAAAAGGATATGGGAGAAGACGGAAAAGAAGAAAGAGAAGCGTCTCCCGTAAGACTGGAGCAAACGGTGTATGAGAAGCCGCAGGAAAGCAGACTGGAAGAAACAGAAAATCAGCCGGTGATGCGGGCCGCGCAGGTGGAACCGCCTGTCAGGGAGCGGGCCGCGCAGAGCGGCAGGGAACAGACAGGGTCTTCGGCTCCGGTGGATCCCAGAAGGAAGCAGTGGGAATACCTGGTTTCCAGATTTCCCGCGGTCCGTTACCAGGACGGTGACGGGGGCATATTGTCCGGAATCCGCCTGGGAAACCGGGAGCTGTCCCGGATTCCCAGAGATAAGTGGGGGCTGGGGAATAACAGTTTTCTGCTGCATGGTTTTTATCAGCACCATCATCTTCTGCTGATCCGCAGACAGACGGATACCCAGGTGAGCTATTACATAGGAGTGCCGGGAATCTATAATGAAAAGGAACAGATGCTGGCTTCCATGTTTGGGTTTGAGGAATTTAAGATGATGAAGGGCCCGGACGGGAGCGGGGAGAATTTCGGATACTGGTGCCGTCTGCTGAAATAGGAGGCGAAATCGGGGAAACAGGGAAAAACGGACCGCGGGAGCGGAGCCGGAACAAGAAGAATTGGACGGAAGAAAGTAATGACTGCAGATGAGAAATATATGAAAGAAGCCATGCGCCAGGCCAAAAAAGCCTGGGCTCTGATGGAAGTGCCGATTGGCTGTGTGATTGTACAGAATGATAAGATCATAGCCAGAGGCTATAACAGGCGGAATACGGACAAGAATACCCTTTCCCACGCGGAACTGAACGCGATCCGGAAGGCCAGCAGAAAGACAGGAGACTGGCGGCTGGAGGACTGTACCATGTACATTACGCTGGAGCCCTGCCAGATGTGCGCGGGCGCTATTGTACAGGCCCGGCTGGGACGAGTGGTAATCGGAGCCATGAATCCGAAGGCGGGCTGCGCCGGTTCCATCTTAAATCTTCTGGAAATGCCGGAGTTCAACCACCAGGTACAGGTGGAGAGAGGAGTGCTTGGAGAGGAGTGCGGCCGGATGCTGACAGAGTTTTTTAAGGAGCTCCGCAGGCAGAAAGCCGTTGACAAACAGGCGGAATAAGGGTATACTATCGGGGACAGTCCCCCGGGAATGTCAAATTTTATAGTTGTCATAAAGCTTCCGCGCAGCCGGGGAATTAGCGGTGCCCTGTACCTGCAATCCGCTACAGCAGGGGTGATATTCTGTCCCGGACTTTATGAACAGTGTGCAGCCCTCTGTAAGCAGCACTGACGCTTGGGTCTTGCGCAACAGGAATCTGCGAACCGGGTCAGGTCAGGAATGAAGCAGCTCTAAGCAGAACCTCCTGTGTGCCGCGAGGCAGCCTGGGCCGAGCCGGCTGCAGAGGTAACGGCACTGTTCAGGGTTCAAAACAGAATGCGCGGATTTAAAATATCAAAAATGAACTGCGGAAAGGGAATGGAAAAGTTCCCGGCGCAGAAAAAAGGAGTACCGCTGCAGGTACTCCTTTCGTTTTTTTTGAATATATTTTCTGATATATGTCAGCGGTTTTTCTTCAGCCGCTCACTGACCGCCCGGCCTGCGGCCGTGGCGGCCAGTCCGCCTTCGGCGGTTTCCCGCAGAGAGCTGCTCATTTTGTCGCCGACTTCCTTCATGGCATCAAAGACCTGGTCGGCGGGAATTGTGCTGCGAATGCCGGCCAGAGCCATGTCTGCGGCAGCCATGGCATTTACGGCGCCGATCACATTGCGCTTGACACAGGGAACCTCTACCAGACCGGCTACAGGATCGCAGACCAGTCCCAGAAGATTTTTCATGGCAATGGCGGCGGCATCTGCCATCTGTTCGGGGCTTCCGCCTTTCAGACAGGCCAGGGCCCCGGCGGCCATGGAAGAGGCCGAGCCGATCTCCGCCTGACAGCCGCCCATGGCGCCGGCGATATAGGCTCTCGCGGCAATGATCTGGCCGATTCCCGCGGCGGCAAACAGAGCTTCTGTCATCTGGTCATCTGAAAATCCACCCTGCCCTGCGGCTGTAACCAGAACTGCGGGAAGGACCCCGCAGGCTCCTGCCGTGGGAGCCGCCACGATTCTTTTCATGCAGGCGTTGGATTCTCCCAGGCGGAGCGCCCGCATGATAACCTTTCCCATGACGTCACCGCAGAGAGAATCTCCTGCTTTCAGATAATCCTCCATCTGTCCCGCCGCGCCGCCCACAAGGCCGCTGTGGGAACGAAGACTTCTGTCATAGCTCTGCTCAGAGCTTTTCATGGCGTTCCACATGGCGCTCATCCGGCTCCAGGTCTCTTCCCGGCTTACGCCCCGGTCGCTCATATCTTCCAGAATAACGGCTTCTGCCGCTGATATGTTTCTGTCGTGGCTGTACTTCAGCCAGTCTTCCATTGATTCAAACGCCATGTTCATCCTCCTGCATGGTATTCAGATAAGTTACTTTGATTACGCCTTCCAGATGGGACAGCCAGGCGATGGAGTCCTCGGGGATCGGCTGATCTGTTTCCAGCACCATGACCGCGTAGCCGCCCCGTTTGTTCCGGTAAAGCTGCATGGTGGCGATATTTACGGATTTGTGGGACAGCATGGAGGTGACCTCGGCCACATGCCCCGGCTGATCCAGGTTGTGGACGATAAGGGTATGGCTCTCTCCCGTAAAGTTTACATCGATGCCGTCCAGCTTGTTTACCATGATCCGGCCGCCGCCCAGAGAGGAGGCCTGGAGCTCAAGCTCTCTGCCGCTGCCGGCTTCCACATGCAGGAGAGCCGTGTTGGGATGGGCGTCCTTGAGCTGTATTTCCCGGAACTGAATTTCCATTCCCTGGTCTTTGGCCAGCTCCAGGCTGCGGGGGATCCGGATATCATCCGGCTGCATTCCCAAAAGACCGGCTGCGAGAGCCCGGTCAGTGCCGTGTCCTTTTCCGGTGGCGGCAAAGGAGCCTGCCAGGGCAATATCCGCTTTCGCAGGCGCCTCTCCGAGGAGCCTGCGGGTGATGAGCCCGATTCTTACGGCGCCCGCCGTATGGGAACTGGAAGGGCCTACCATGACCGGACCTAAGATGTCGTATAAATTCATGCCTGTACCTCACTGTTCTGCGCAGAATATACTGCGTGTCTGGCGCGCAGTTATTATGGAATTAAGAATAAGGAAATTTCCAGCATACGTCAAGGCCGTTCCGGCCAAAAGTCCAGATCCGGAAAAGATATGCTGTTTTTTCGGCAGGACAGAGAAACCGCGAAAAAAATCCCGGATTTGAGGAAAAATAACAGATAAGTGAAAATCCATAAAAATTCCTCTTGCAAAATACCGGGCGGGGGTATATAATCAGGATAAATCAAAGATACCCCCGGGGTGTATATGGAAAAGATTTTCCAAAACTCTGCGGGGCCCTTGAGAAAAAGAGGTGAACAGGTATGGAAGAACAGAAAGAATGCTGCTGCTCTCACAAGACCAAGGAGCGGACAGAAAAGGAATATAAGGATCTGATAAACCGCCTGAACCGGATAGAAGGACAGGTAAGGGGAATCCGCAAAATGGTGGAGAGTGACTGCTACTGTACAGACATCCTGATGCAGGTATCAGCGGTCAACGCGGCACTGAACAGCTTCAACAAGGTTTTGCTTGCAAACCATATCCGGACCTGCGTGGCAGATGACATCCGGGAAGGGAAGGACGAGACCATTGACGAGCTGGTGACAGTGCTTCAGAAGCTGATGCGGTAAAACAAACCAACCAGCCAATCAGACGCGCCGGAAGGATGGAAAAGAAATCCCCGACGCGCAGAATGAGGAGGATAGACATGAAACAATATAATGTGACAGGCATGAGCTGCGCGGCCTGCAGCGCGAGAGTGGAAAAGGCCGTTTCAAAGGTGCCGGGTGTGACTTCCTGCTCTGTCAGTCTGCTGACAAATTCCATGGGAGTGGAAGGCACGGCGGATGATCAGGCGGTCATCGCCGCTGTGGAGAACGCCGGCTATGGGGCTTCTGTAAAAGGGGCATCGAAAAGCGAAAGCGGCGCGGCGGCGTCTGCCGCCGCGGGTACGGATGACGCATTACTGAAAGATACAGAGACACCGAAGATCCGGAGAAGGCTGATAGCGTCCGTCTGCTTTTGGATTCCGCTGATGTATCTGTCTATGGGACATATGATGTGGAATTGGCCCGCTCCCGCCTTTCTGGCGGAAAATCATGTGGCGCTGGGCATCACGGAGCTTCTGCTGACGGGTATTATTATGGTAATCAACCAGAAGTTTTTCATCAGCGGCTTTAAAGGACTGATCCACGGAGGGCCGAATATGGATACTCTGGTGGCCCTGGGATCCGCGGCCTCCTTTGGCTACAGCGTCTACGCCCTTTACGCGATGACAGCGGCTCAGGCAGCAGGAGATATGGAAGGCGTCATGTCTTATATGCATGAATTCTATTTTGAGTCAGCGGCTACAATCCTGACGCTGATTACAGTCGGAAAGCTGCTGGAATCTATCTCCAAGGGAAGAACCACAGACGCCCTGAAGGGACTTATGAAGCTGGCGCCGAAGACGGCGGTGCTGGTCCGGGACGGCGCTGAGGTGGAGGTATCCATTGACCAGGTCCGGAAGGGAGACATCTTTGTGGTGCGCCCGGGCGAGAATATTCCCGTGGACGGCGTGGTGCTGGAGGGAAACAGCGCGGTCAATGAGTCAGCGCTGACGGGAGAAAGTATTCCGGTAGATAAAAAGCCGGGAGATCCGGTCTCCGCGGCGACTCTGAATCATTCCGGATTTATCCGCTGCGAGGCTACCCGGGTAGGCGAGGATACGACCCTTTCCCAGATCATTCAGATGGTCAGCGACGCGGCGGCCACAAAGGCGCCTATCGCCAAGGTGGCGGACCGGGTGTCCGGCGTGTTCGTCCCGGCTGTCATCGGAATTGCCATTGTAACGCTGATTGTATGGCTGCTGGCAGGCCAGACCATAGGCTTTGCCCTGGCCCGGGCAATTTCCGTGCTTGTGATCAGCTGCCCCTGCGCCCTTGGTCTTGCCACGCCGGTGGCGATCATGGTGGGCAACGGAATGGGAGCCAAAAACGGAATCCTGTTTAAGACAGCCGTTTCCCTGGAGGAGACAGGAAAGACCCAGATCGTGGCATTGGATAAGACAGGAACCATCACAAGCGGAGAGCCCAGAACTACCGATATTCTTCCGGTGGAAGGCGTGGCAGAGGAGGAGCTTCTGTCTCTGGCCTACGCTCTGGAGAAAAAGAGCGAGCATCCGCTGTCCAAGGCGATTCTTGAGACTGGCCGGGAGCGGGGCGTAAAAGATGATCAGGAAGTGGCAGACTTCCAGGCAGTTCCGGGCGGCGGCCTGACCGGAACCCTTTCCGGAAAGCGTCTCACGGGCGGCAATCTGAACTACATCAGCCAGACCGCAGAGGTGACAGACGAGGCGCGCCGCCAGGCGGAAGCGCTGGCGGAAGCAGGAAAGACGCCGCTGTTCTTTGCGGAAGACGGCAGACTGAAGGGAATCATCGCGGTGGCGGATGTCATCAAGGAAGACAGCCCGCAGGCTGTGAAAGAGCTTCAGAATATGGGAATTCATGTGGTGATGCTGACCGGCGACAATGAAAGGACTGCCAGAGCCATCGGAAAGCAGGCTGGCGTGGATGAGGTTATCGCAGGGGTGCTGCCGGAAGGAAAGGAAAGCGTCATCCGCGAACTGAAGAAGAAGGGCAAGGTAGCTATGGTAGGCGACGGTATCAACGACGCTCCGGCTCTGACAAGGGCGGATATGGGAATCGCCATCGGAGCAGGCACGGATGTGGCCATCGACGCGGCAGACGTGGTTCTGATGAAGAGCCGTTTAAGCGATGTGCCTGCCGCTATCCGGTTAAGCCGGGCTACCCTGCGCAACATTCATGAAAATCTGTTCTGGGCGTTCTTTTATAATGTCATCGGCATTCCGCTGGCGGCAGGCGTCTGGATTCCGATTTTCGGCTGGCAGCTCAACCCCATGTTCGGCGCGGCGGCCATGAGCCTGTCCAGCTTCTGTGTGGTAACGAACGCCCTGCGCCTGAACCTGTTTAAGGTGCACGACGGGAGTAAAGATAAAAAAATAAAACAAAATGTAAAAAATGAAAAAAATGAAAAAAAGGAGAAGACAACTATGACAAAAACGATTAAAATTGAAGGTATGATGTGCGGACACTGCGAGGCAACTGTAAAGAAGGCGCTGGAGGCTCTTCCCCAGGTAGATGAGGCCCAGGTAAGCCATGAGAAGGGAACCGCGGTTGTAACTCTGAACGGAGAGGTATCCGATGATGTGCTGAAGAAGGCGGTTGAGGATCAGGATTACAAAGTAACCGGAATCGAGTAAGTGTTTTCTGCGGCTTTGCGGCATGAAGGTGCCGGAACAGACAGAGCAGAAAGCAGGCAGTACAAAAAGCAGGCAGCCCGGACATCCGGCGGCAAAGGAGCCGCCGGATAAGTTCCGGGCTGTCTTTTTATTTAACAGGAAACGGAGGTATGAGAGCATGCATGAACGGGCAAGTACGGGAATCAGAGGGTTTGATCAGATGATCGATATGCTCCGGATGGGGGACAACGTGGTATGGCAGGTGGATACCATAGAGGATTACTGCCATATGGTGGAGCCATATATCGCCCAGGCCAGGCGGGATCAGCGGAATATCATTTATATCCGCTTTGCTTCCCATGAGCCTGTTCTGAAGAATACGGAAGGAATCCGGGTCTGTGAAGTGGATTCCGGACAGGGCTTTGAGGCCTTCGCTTCGCAGATCCGGGACGTTATCACAGAGGAGGGGCTGGATGCCTTCTATGTGTTTGACAGCCTGACCTTTCTTCTGGATGCCTGGCATTCGGATCTGATGATCGGAAATTTCTTTCAGGTCACCTGTCCCTATCTCTATGAGCTGAATACGATTGCGTATTTTGCCCTGATCCGGAATGCCCATACCAATGACACCATTGCCCGGATCCGGGAGACTACACAGCTGCTGCTGGAGCTCTATCATATAGAAGGAAACTATTATGTGCATCCCTTAAAGGTATGGCAGAGGTATTCTCCCACCATGTTTCTGCCCCATCTTCTGAAGGATCAGGAGGCGGTCTCCATCACGGCTTCCGCGGAGACTGCGGAGCTGTTTTCCAATCTGACCTGCCGGGAGACGAAGCGGGATTACTGGGAAGAGATTGTGAAAAGCTGCGCGGATGCCCGCAAAGGCAGTGAAGAGCTGCGGGAAGAGAAAAAACGTCTGCTGCTGGAGCTGCTGGTGGGGAAAACTTCCCGGATTTACGATCTCTGTGTGGAATATTTTACGCTGGAGGATGTGGTCCGGGTGGCCTACCGGGAGATCGGCAGCGGCTATATCGGCGGCAAGAGTGTGGGAATGCTCCTGGCCCGCCGGATGCTGGTAAAAGATCCGGCCGACGCGGCCCGGTTTCAGCCGCTGCTGGAGCCGGAAGACTCCTATTTCCTGGGAGCGGATATTTTCTATACCTATATTGTGCAGAACGGCTGCTGGAGTCTGCGGACCAGACAGAAGACGAAGGAGGGCTATTTTGTCTATGCGCCGGAGCTGAAGGAAAAAATTCTGGCGGGAAGCTTTCCGGAACTGATCCGGGATCAGTTTGTACGGATGCTGGAATATTACGGCCAGTCTCCGATTATCGTCCGTTCCAGCTCTCTTCTGGAGGATAATTTTGGAAACGCCTTTGCCGGAAAATACGAGAGCGTGTTCTGTCCGAATCAGGGTTCCCCGGAGGAACGCCTGCGTGCCTTTGAGAACGCGGTAAAGCAGGTCTACGCCAGCACCATGAATGAGGACGCGCTCCAGTACCGTGTCAGCAGAGGGCTGGCGCAGAAGGATGAGCAGATGGCTGTTCTGGTTCAGCGTGTGTCAGGGGATTATTTTGGGGACTATTTCTTTCCCCATGTGGCTGGAATGGGAAATTCCTCCAATCTCTATGTGTGGGACAAGGACATTG
>CALWAZ010000083.1 GCA_944375725.1 uncultured Merdimonas sp.
CATCAGCTTGCGATCCTTTCCTTAAGCTATACGATTGAAGGAAAAACCTATGACCGGGAGAATCCCCTGGACGTCAGAGAGTTTTACGCGAAAATGCGGGACGGCTCCATGCCTACCACATCCCAGGTAAATCCGGAACAGGCAAAGGCAGCCTTTACAGCCTGCCTGAAAGAGGGAAAGGATGTGCTTTATATTGCCTTTTCCTCAGGATTGAGTGGCACCTGCGGAAGCGGAATGGTAGCGGCCCAGGAGATCCAGGAAGAGGGGGAGTATCCGGAGCGGAAAATCGTGGTGATTGATTCCTTAAGCGCTTCTCTGGGCGAGGGCCTTCTGGTGCACAAGGCAGTGATGCTGAAGGAAGCCGGAAAGTCCATGGAAGAGGTGGCAGACTGGGTGGAGAATAACAAGCTGCATCTGTGCCATAACTTTACGGTGGATGATTTATTCCATCTGCACCGGGGCGGCCGGGTATCCAAGGCCACAGCGATTCTGGGAACCATGATCAACATCAAGCCGGTGCTTCATGTGGACGACGAAGGTCATCTGATTGCCATCGGAAAGGTCCGGGGACGGAAAAAATCTCTGTCCGCTCTGGTGGACCGTATGGCGGAGCAGATAAAGGGATACGAGGATCAGAATGATGTGGTCTTCATCAGCCACGGCGACTGCATGGAAGATGCGGAGTACGTGAAGAAGCTGGTGCAGGAGCGCTTCGGCATCGAAAAGTTTATCATCAATCATGTGGGCCCCACCATCGGAGCGCATTCCGGTCCCGGAACAGTAGCCTTGTTCTTTATGGGAAATCCCAGATAGACAGGGCGGCTCCTGCAGAGCAGCGCATGATAAACAGCATGAAAAATCTGAAAGAAAAGGCGTCCGTTCAGGGCGCCTTTCTCAGATCCTCCAGCACTTCATACGGAATCTTTAAATTGCCGCGGCCGCTGCCGATTTCCAGCAGAGGCTTGTTTTTGCCATGAAAATCAGAACCGCCGGAGATTTTTAAGCCCAGTTTTCTGGCAAGGCGGCGCATATTGCTTTCGTCCATGCCGGTATTGGAGGAATAGATGGCTTCTATGGCCTGAAGGCCTGCTTCCTTCAGACTGCGGGTCATGTCCTCCAGCTCCTCTGGGGTCATATGATAGAGAAGAGGATGGGCGAGAACCGGGATGCCGCCTGCGCCCAGAATCAGACGGATGGCGGTCTGGGGACGCGTCTTCTTTTTTTCCACAAAGCAGGGGCAGCCGTCGCCGAGATAGCGGTCAAAGGCCTCGGAAATGGACTTCACGCAGCCGTGCTCGAAGAGCCAGCGGCCGAAATGGGCTCTGGTGATGACCGTGTGTTCTCCGTAGGTCTTTTTCAAATCTTCCATAGTGATGTCAAAGCCGCCGATTCTGCGCAGAAGCTCCAGCATTTCTTCGTTGCGCGTTTCCCGGTTTTTCCGGAAGGACTGAAGCTTCGCGGACAGTTCTTCCTCTCCGGGATCGATATCCAGCCCCACGATATGGATGTCCCGCCCCTCATAATCCGTGGAGAATTCGATGCCGGGAACAAATTCTACACCGTATTTTGCGGCCGCGGCCGCTGCCTCCGGGAGGCCGTCCGTGGTATCGTGGTCTGTCAGGGCAAAGGCGGCCAGGCCTTTCCCGGCAGCGTGGGCAGCCAGGCCGGCAGGGGTGAAGGTGCCGTCAGAACAGGTGGAATGTGTATGAAGATCGATGTATTTCATAATGATGAAAACTCCTTTCGGAAATATTATAGCCTGAAGGAAGCGGAAGAAGCAAGGGAATGAAAGAGGCGTCTTGACAATTATTTTCGGCAAGTGTAGAATATAGAAAGATATTCTGCATTTGCCGAAGAATGTTTCCCGGATAACCGGGGGAGAGTTTATCCGGCTTTGCAGCCAGCAGAAGGGAGATGAGGGAGGATGAAACGGCTGCCGGATTCCGAACTGGAACTGATGATGATTATCTGGGACGCGGGACATCCTGTGACAAGGAATGAGATTGAAGAGAAGCTGCCGGGAGAGAGGCGGCTTTCGGCTACGACGATTCTCTCCTTTTTATCCAGACTGGAAGAAAAGGGTTTCGTCCGGGTGAGAAAAGAGGGAAGAAATAATGTCTATGAGCCTGTGGTACGGAAAGAGGATTACCTGACGCAGGAGAGCCGCAGCATCTGGAAGCGGCTTTACCAGAACTCAGTGGGAAATTTCATGACTGCCCTGGGACGGGGCGATGAGCTGACAGATCAGGATTTGGAAGAACTTCAGGAATTTCTGGATCGGAAGAGAAGGGAGAGAAGCTAGAGATGCTGCAGGCAGGATACAGAAAAATTGTATGGCTGTTTCTTCTGCTTTGGATGGCAGTCCTTCATATATGGCTTTTTGAAAAGCTTATGACCACCTCTCTCTGGGCGCTTTATGTGAATCTTACACTGGGCTGGTATCTGAGACGGCTGATCCCTTTTGTATGGCTGGCCGGCGCGCTGTGTATGGCCTTCTGGCAGCTCTGGTCCTATCAGAGCTTTCGCAGAAAGGCGCTGGAGCATATGAGACCGATGGAAGAATCCTGGATGCGGAGCGTCTGCAGCCAGGCGGCAGCGGAAGCGGGCTGCGGGGATGTGCCTCCGCTGTACCAGAGCAGCGCTGTCAGCACGCCGCTGGTGCTGGGCTTTGCGGCTCCGATTATGCTGGTGCCGGAGGAGACTTATACCTGGGCAGAGCTCCGCATGGTGTTTCTTCATGAATGCACCCATGTAAAGAAAAAGGATCTCTGGTATAAACTGATTTTTACCGCAGGGACCTGTGTGCTCTGGTTTCAGCCCCTTCTGTATCTGCTGAAAGCGGCGGCTTACCGGGATGTGGAGACAGCCTGCGATCAGAGCGTGGTAAAGGGAAAGCCGGAGGCAGACCGGAAGGCATACGCAGATTTTCTGCTGGAGTCTCTTAGAAAAGGGAAAAACCGGGAACTGCCTTATTCCGCTTATTTTTACAACAGCAAGGCGGTCATGAAAGCCCGTCTTGCTGTAGTGGAGGATACCCGGGAACGGTCCGGAATACCCGGAACGGTGGTCTGCGTCGCCCTGGCGGCCCTGACAGTCCTGATGGCGGCAGACAGGATGAACGCGGCGCGGGAGGAGCTCTGGGAACAGTATGCATCCAGCCAGCCTCAGAACATTTACGAGGGCTATACACCTCCGGAGAGTTTTACAGAGAAAGAGACGCAGGAAATGGCGGATCTGATTGAGAAGTACGGCGTCAGCTCAGAGGAAGCGGACCGGAATAGAGAAGCGCAGGGATACGATTCCACGGATGAGGATGTCCGGGAAAGCATGCCGCCGGAGCTTACGGCAGAAGGTCCCTGGCAGGTGCAGAATGGTGAGACTCCGGTTCAGGCAGCGGCAGCATTGGCCTGCCGGTTTGCCATGTATTATGAGGATCAGGAGGCAGGAAGCAGGCTTCACTCAGATCTTCGGGTGGATTCCGGATTTTATTTGATGGAACGGATGGGCAGCCGGGTTTTGGCGGAAAACGGGGAAGAGGCGGTCTGCGCCCTCCGTTTCCGATTTCTGGCAGAGAATAAAAGCGCTCTGTCCGGCCTGAGGCAGCTGCCTGGCATGCGGTCCGGCTATGATGACGGCTATGAGCAGCTTTACTTTGACTGGGCCGTCCGGATCCGGAATATAGATGAAACAGAAAAGGTATGGGAGCTTGAGGGCGCCGCCCTTCTGGATGATGTCCTTTCTGCCTGTGAAGAGGCGGGGACAGCGGTGGAGACAGGCTTTATGGAGCTTGATCTCTGGGAGCTTCCCCAGTACAGGGCAAGGACTGTAAACCAGGTGACGGAAGTGACCTGGAACTATGGGGAGGACTGGCAGGAGGTTCCCATTGCCTTTGAGGATTTGACAGCGAGAGGAGATCAGATGGATGGGGCCCTGACCTTAGTACAGGAGAAAAGCTATGTGGTTTCGGAAGATATGGCAGCCTTTGCTTACGGAGGATCTTCGGAGGTCCCGGTGACAGTGGCCTGGACAAAGGATCGGGGAAAGAACTGGACCACCAGTGTGGTAACCTATGATTACACCAGTGTGCGCCGGCTGTTCTTGAGCTTTCCGGACGCGGAGCATGGATTTCTGGTGCTGACTGACGGGCGGACCATGTGGCAGGAAGGAGATGTGCTGTTCCGGACTGAGGATGGAGGTTTTACCTGGACGGAGGTGGAGAGAGAGACTCCGCCTGGCTATGGCGGCTCCCATTCTCTGACCATGGGAGCAGAGTTTATCACGCCGGAGGTGGGCTTTACCGCTATACGGAGTTCCCAGGAGCCCCTCCTGTACCGCACGGAAGACGGAGGGGTGAACTGGGAGCAATGCTCTTTCCCGCCGGCTCCGGGAGCTGAATACGCGGAGTATTATACGATAGCGTACCCGCCGGAACAGAAAGAAGACAGGCTCTGCGTATATCTGAGTATGGAGGAATATTCGGAACTGGGAGGTACCAAGCTGCGCTATGAGTCGCAGGATCTGGGGAAAACCTGGGTCTATACAGGAGAAGTGTTGAGAAAGTAGTCCGGCGCGGAACTTCTGAAAAACGGCACAGATAACAGATGATTTTCTATACCGGCAAAAGAGAGGCAAAAAAGATGAAAACGGACAGTCAGACATATCAGAATAAGAAAGAAGAGAAACATTTTAAAGGAAAGCTTAGGGGCTTTCTCTTTACAGAAAGGCTTTTCAGCCTTTTGTTTCTGGTTTTCTATATACCGGCATGGGGAGCCTTTGTGCGTCTGTGCCTGTATGGAGATGTCAGAAAGAACCTGCCAGTTCTGGCTGTCTGTGTTTTATTCTTTCTGGTTTATCTGGCGGTTTATCTTGTGGATGTCCGGCTTTATAAAAAACGGAGTCCGGGAAAGAGATATACCCAGGCTGAGCTCAAAGAAAACAGAGTGCTCCTTTGGAAAGAAGAAGAGGGACAGGAAAATAGCGCAGAGTTTGATTTGAAAGACCTGCGCTGGTACCGGAAAAGGAAAGGGCAGATTTTTCTCTTTCTGAAAGGCCATCGGTTTGTGTGGCTGGACACAGAACGTCTGTCGGAACAGAAAAGAGAATTCCTGGAATTGAAACTGACACAGAAAGGAATTTTCGCAGCCCGTTTCTGGAGAATTCCCATTGCCCTTCTGCTGGCGGCGGTGACCTTCCTGGGAGCCGCGGGCGTGGTCTGGAGCGGGATTCCCTATAACGGAAAACTGTCCTGGGCTGTGGAAGAACTCCGCAGCAGCAGGAAGGTCCGCCTGGTTCACGACAATATTTATGAGGATGGGCTGGATGGAATTCTGGCGGATATCCGGAAAAAGGTGGATCTTCCGGAAACCCTCTGCCTGGTCAACAGCTTCAATCTGCATTTTCAGGCCGATGGCACTGTGGAGAGCCTCTATACCTTTGTGAAGGGTTTTGATGAAGAAGGAAATTTTGTGGACAGTTATCTGATCGACTATGACAGAGCCGGCTCCGGCAAAATCACGGTCTGGCTCGGCGGAGCCGCAGATACGGAATTTGAAAAGGAAAAAGATCTGACGCCTCTTCTGGAAGCTATGCGGGTGCTTCCTCTGAAGGAAACCGTGGAAAACTGGAATGAGGAGGTCTATGGCATTCTTTATTATGGGGAACGGAGCTGGGGATACAGTACAGAGGGAATCCGGTATCTGGAGCCGGATGGCAGCGTCTCGCTGCCGGGCACCTTTGTGTCAGAGGAGATCAAAGGGTACAGCATATCCGTCTTCTGCCCGGAAAATGAAGGAATGACACCTGTCAGGTACCTGTACAGGGGAATCCTGTAAAACAGTGCTTGTATCGGGACAATGGCCATGTTACACTTAAAATCAGGAAGACTGGTCCGGCAGCGGCGGATGCCGGAGAAAAGGGGGAAGATAAGCATGAGGAAAATCACAGGGGCAGCGGTTCTGCTGCTATGTCTGGGAGCGCTGGCAGGCTGCGGGAAAAGGCCGGTTCAGCCGGAAGAGCTTCTGACGCAGTATATGGAGCTTCTGAATGAGGGAAATTATGAGGAAATGTATTCCTATCTTTCAGAGGACGCGAAGGCAGAGACAGATGAGGAAACTTATGTGAATCGATACCGGAATATTTATACGGGAATTGAAGCCTCGGATATTACCATTGAGATTCAGGAGGAGGATGACAAGGACGAGGACGCGGATACCCAGAGGGTGGAGTACGCGGTTTCCATGCAGACGCTGGCGGGGGAATTGTCCTTTGACGACATGGTGGCAATTTTTACGAAGGATGAAGAGGGAAATTACAAGATGGAATGGGACAGCCAGGACATCTTTCCGAATCTTCAGAATTCAGATAAAGTGCGGGTGGTAACCACCGCCGCCAAAAGGGGTAATATTTATGACAGAAACCATGTGGAACTGGCACGGGAAGGAGTGGCCTCCTCTGTGGGCCTGGTTCCGGGAAAACTGCCGGAGGACCGGGACGGGGCTCTTGCGCAGCTTTCTTCCCTCCTGGAAATCAGCGTGGAGAAAATAGAAAATGCCTTAAGCGCGGGCTGGGTCCGGGATGATACCTTCGTGCCCCTGCGCACGGTTTCCAAGGATGCCTTTGAGCTGAAGGAGCAGCTGCTGGAGATTCCCGGCGTTATGATCACAGATACGACAGTCCGCTATTACCCCTTCGGGGAGAAAGCCGCCCAGCTGACCGGCTATGTGCAGAGCATTACGGCAGAGGAGCTGGAGGAGCGGGAAGGCCAGGGCTATAATCAGAACAGCATCATCGGAAAGGCCGGAGCGGAACGCGTCTACGAGGAACAGCTGCGGCCGAAGGACGGCTATTCTATCCAGATTCTGAACGAGCTGGGAGATGTGAAGGAGACAGTGCTGGAAAAAGCGCCGGAGGATGGGGAAGACATTGTGCTGAGCATAGACATCACCCTGCAGCAGTATCTTTACCAGGAAATGGAAGGGGATGAGGGCTGCGCCGTGGCCATGGATCCCACCAGCGGAGCTGTGCTGGCACTGGTGAGCACACCAGCCTATGATCCCAACGATTTCGTGATGGGCTATACCACAAGCGCCTGGGAGGCCATCAACTCAGACGCGGCCCAGCCTCTGTACAACCGGTGGCTTGGTTCCTGGGTTCCGGGCTCCTCCTTTAAGCCGGTGACAGCGGCGCTTGCGCTGACGGAAGGCACACTGGATCCGGAAGAGGATGTACAGAATGACGGCTTACGCTGGCAGCTGGATACCAGCTGGGGCAGTTATTATGTGACGACCCTTGAGGATTATCCGGTGAAAAACCTGGAGAACGCCCTGATTCATTCGGACAATATTTATTTTGCGAAAGCAGCAGTGGGCATGGGGGCTGAGGGCTTCGGGAAGGGCCTGGATTCCCTGGGCTTTGGGGAAAGCCTGGATTTTGATTTTGCGCTGAGTGCTTCCACCTACGGGACAGACGGTAAGATTACCTCGGACACAGAGCTGGCGGACAGCGGCTATGGGCAGGGAAAGATTCTGGTGAATCCGGTTCATCTGTCCTCCATGTATTCGGCTCTGGTCAATGGAGGCAGCATGATCCGTCCTTATCTGACAGAAGGACAGGAGACCTCTTACTGGAAGGAAGGGGTATTTTCCGCGGACGCGGCCCAGACGGTGCTGGATGATCTGTACCAGGTAGTGGAGTCGGAGGAGGGCACAGCCCATGAGGCATACCGGAGTGAATACCGTCTGGCCGGAAAGACAGGCACGGCTGAGATCAAGGATTCCCAGGATGATACTACAGGCACAGAGCTCGGCTGGTTTGTGGGCATGTGCGCAGAGGATACGGACAAGCCTCTTTTGATTACCATGATGATTGAGGATGTGAAGGGCCGGGGAGGCAGCCATTATGTGATTCCAAAGGTGATGGCAGGCTTTGACGCCTATCTGCTGGGCAGGGCTCCGGCTTTTTCGCCGGAGAACGGCAGCGCGGCGGCACTTCCGGAAGGAGAGAACTGATATGATACTGGCGATAGATGTGGGAAATACCAATATAGAGGTGGGATGCATCCAGGGAGATGACATCCTTTTCGTGGAACGGATTCATACGGACGGGACCAAGTCAGAGCTGGAATACGCCATCAGCATCAAGACGGTGCTGGAGCTCTATAAGATAGAAAGAAAAGCTTTGGACGGAGGAATCATTTCTTCTGTGGTGCCTCCGCTGACAGGTGTGATACGCAGAGCGGCGGAAAAGGTCACCGGCCGGGATATCCTGGTGGTAGGCCCGGGAGTAAAGACCGGACTGGATATCCGTATCGACAATCCGGCACAGCTGGGCACCGGACTGGTGGTGGGAGCCGTGGCCGGCATTGAAGAGTATCCCTGTCCCCTGGTTATCATTGACATGGGAACTGCTACCACGTTTACAGTGGTCAATGAGAAAAAACAGGTGATGGGGGGCATGATTATGCCGGGCGTGGGCGTGGCGCTGGACTCTCTTATCAGCCGCACCTCCCAGCTCCCGAAGATCAGCCTGGAGCCGCCGAAAAAGCTGATTGGCAGCAATACGGTGGACTGCATGAAAAGCGGCGTCCTTTATGGAAACGCCGCCTGTATGGATGGGATAATCGGACGAATTGAAAAAGAACTGGGGCAGAAGGTCTATGCCGTAGCTACAGGAGGCATGGCCAAGTATATCGTGCCTTACTGCAGTACGCCGATCCAGATGGACGACGCCCTGATTCTGAAGGGTCTGAAACTGATCTACCGGAGGAATTAAAGAGGTCTCCGGTTTCCATATCCCATGTTCGGACACCCCGCGGACGCCTGTATGTTTCCGGACGGACGAAAAGCAGTCCGCCTGAATCACACAGGCGTCCGCGGCGAGCCGGACAGAGGGATATGGAAACCGGGAGTCTTCCTGGAAATTCAGGTATGCCGGTTTCCCCGGTGGACTGCGTTCTCCCCGTATTTCCGGCGTATCTGTTCCATGGCGGCGTCCAGTTTTTTCAGCTTTTCGGGGGAAGGAGCCTTGCGGGCCTCCTTCCCTTTTTCCGATTTGTCCGGGCGGGCAGCAGGCTTTCCGTTTTCTGAAAGCTCTGCAGGATTCGGCGGCTTTTCCGGGGCCGGGGTGGAAGCTGCCGTGGGCAGATCAAAGATAGAAAGCTGTACAGGCTCGCCCTCTGCGGTCAGGCGGGAGGAACGAATCCCCAAAAGCCGCACGGGACGGCCGTCCCACAGCTCATCGAACAGGGAACAGGCCAGACGGAAGATATCCTCTTCCCTGTTTACGGGTGTCAGCGTCTGGGTCTGATGGGAAGCCTTTGTGAAGTCAAAATATTTGATTTCCACAGTGATTGTTCCCGCCAGCTGTCCTGCTTTCTGCAGACGCCCGGCCACGCTTGCGGCCAGTGAACGGAGGATTTCCTTTGCCTTTGGAGCCTCCGTGACATCCTCGGAAAGTGTTGTGGAATTTCCCACACCCTTGGCTTCCTGCTTCTGGGTGACAACGGCGCTCTCATCGATGCCGTTGGCATATTCCCACATGAGACGGCCGTGGCTTTTGAAGTGGGCAGTGAGAAAGGCCGGATCTGTCCTGGCCAGATCACCGATGGTGCGGATTCCCAGACCCTCCAGCTTGGAGGCGCTGCGCCTTCCCACCATGAACAGCTCGGATACGGGCAGAGGCCACATTTTCTGCCGGATTTCCTCCGGATACAGGGTATGGACCTTTCCGGGCTTCTCGAAATCGCTGGCCATCTTTGCCAGCACCTTCACAGTGGAAACTCCCACATTGACCGTAAATCCAAAGCGCTCAAAGACCCGGTCCCGGATTTTTCCTGCGGCTTCCTCCGGCGAGGAGTACCGGGAAGCGATTGGCGTGAAATCCATATAACATTCATCGATGGATACCTGCTCCAGGAGGGGAGAAAATTCTTCGGAGAGCAGCTTTATCATGGCGCGGCTGTACTGCCGGTACAGCTTATGGTCCGGCGGTTCCATGATGAGCCCCGGACATTTCCGCAGAGCGGCCGCCACGGGCTCGCCGGTTTGAATCCCATACTTTTTGGCGGGGATAGACTTGGCCAGAACGATACCGTGGCGGCTTTTTTCATCGCCGCCTATGATGGAGGGAATCGTGCGCAGATCGACTCCGCTTCCGGTTTTAAGCTTCTCCAGAGCAGTCCAGCTCAGATAAGCGGAATTTACATCAATATGAAAAATGATTTGCTTTCGGCCTGTCATGGAATTCCTCCTGTTCCGGGGCGGGAACGGTTTCCCGCGGCTGCCCCGGCGCGCGCGGGAAGTAACTGAATTAATTATAGCACGCCAGAACATATGTTTACAAGGAGCGAATGGTACAAAGTGACGGTTTGACCGCCTGCCGGGAACGTGCTAAACTTGAAAAAGCGTAACAGGAAAATGGTATATGGAGAGCGTCTGGACGCGTCTGTGCCGGCAAAAAAGAAGAAAGAGGGTATTTGACATGTATAACGCAGCATCAAAACGCGCGGAAGAGTTTATTGATCATGAGGAAATTCTGGCGTCGATTCAGTTTGCGCAGGAAAACAAGGACAATAAGGCGTACATAGAATCGCTGATTGAACGGGCCGCGGACTGTAAGGGATTAAACCACAGGGAAGCCATGGTTCTGCTGGAGTGTGAGGATCCGGAGCTGAATGAAAAGATGTTCCGGCTGGCAAGAGACATCAAGCAGAAATTTTACGGCAACCGGATTGTTATGTTCGCGCCGCTGTATCTTTCCAATTACTGTGTGAACGGCTGTACATACTGTCCGTACCATGCGAAAAACAAACATATCGCGAGAAAAAAACTGACCCAGGAGGAGATCCGGAAAGAGGTCATCGCTCTTCAGGATATGGGGCATAAGCGTCTTGCCCTGGAGACTGGTGAGGACCCGGTGAACAATCCCATTGAATATGTGCTGGAGAGCATCAAGACGATCTATGGCATTCAGCATAAAAACGGAGCTATCCGCCGGGTGAATGTCAACATTGCGGCGACCACGGTGGAAAATTACAGAAAGCTGAAAGAGGCGGGAATCGGTACTTATATCCTGTTCCAGGAGACCTATCATAAGGAAAATTACGAAAAGCTGCATCCCACTGGACCGAAGCATGATTATGCCTGGCATACAGAGGCCATGGACCGGGCCATGGAGGGCGGCATTGATGATGTGGGCATCGGCGTGCTGTTCGGCCTGAACATGTACCGCTATGATTTCGTGGGACTTCTGATGCACGCGGAGCATCTGGAGGCGGCCTGCGGGGTAGGCCCCCATACCATCAGCGTGCCCAGAATCCGGAATGCCGATGATATAGACGCTTCCACGTTTGAAAACGCCATTTCCGATGAGCTGTTTGCGAAAATTGTGGCAGTGATCCGGATTGCGGTGCCCTATACAGGCATGATTATTTCCACCAGAGAATCCAAGACCACCAGAGAAAAGGTGCTGGATCTGGGTGTGTCTCAGATAAGCGGAGGCTCCCGCACCAGCGTGGGAGGCTACGTGGAGGAAGAGGAGGAAAACTCTGCCCAGTTTGACGTGAGTGATACGCGTACTCTGGATGAGGTGGTGAACTGGCTTCTGGAGCTTGGCTATATTCCCAGCTTCTGTACGGCCTGCTACCGGGAGGGCAGGACGGGAGACCGCTTTATGACTCTTGTGAAATCGGGCCAGATCGCCAACTGCTGCCAGCCCAACGCGCTGATGACATTGAAGGAATATCTGGTGGATTACGCGTCAGAGGATACGAGAAGAAAGGGCGAGGCGGTGATCGCGGAGGAGCTGAAGAAAGTATCCAGCGATAAGATCCGGGAAATCGCGGCCCGCAATCTGAAGGAGATTGAGAATGGAAAAAGAGATTTCAGATTCTAGCAGAAACTTTTGGGCCGCGTCGAGAAAGTACCGCCCGGAGCAGGAGGCAGAAGGCGGCCATGAGGAAGAGGATCGGTACTATACCCAGAAATTCAATTCGATCTGTCCGGTGGACTCTTCCAAGGTAGTTCATACGGTACAGTTCAGAAAAGCCACCTGTACCCGTGTGGACGACACTGTGGAAGATTTCCACTGCAGCCGGGACGGCGGCTGTGTGAAGTGCACAGAGAATTACCGCTGAGAGTGATTGCTTTTTTTCCGGGAACCAACTATAATGTTTGTATCAGTCAGTCATATTGATTTTGAGATTACGAATAGACGAGGTACGGAGATATGGAAAAGAAGAAAATCGTAGTGGCACTGGGACACAAGGCTCTTGGAACGACCCTGCCGGAGCAGATGACAGCGGTAAAGGGAGCGGCCAAAGCCATCGCCGATCTGGTGGAGGAAGGCTGCCAGGTGGCCATCTGCCACAGCAATGCGCCTCAGGTGGGAATGATTCATACGGCTTTAAATGAATTTGGAAAGGTTCACCAGGACTATACTTTTGCGCCCATGTCGGTCTGCTCTGCCATGAGCCAGGGCTACATCGGATACGATCTGCAGAATGCCATCCGGGAAGAGCTCCTTTCCAGAGGAATTGTAAAGACGGTCAGCACGATCATCACGCAGGTGGTGGTAGATCCCTATGATGAGGCCTTTGCGGAGCCCATCAAGGTCATCGGACGGTATATGACAGCAGAGGAAGCAGCCGCGGAAGAGGAAAAGGGAAACTTTGTGGTGGAGGAAAAAGGAAAAGGCTTCCGCCGGATTGTGGCAGCTCCGAAGCCGAAGGATATTGTGGAGATCGATGCTGTCCGGGCGCTGCTTGACGCGGATCAGATTGTGATTGCCTGCGGAGGAGGCGGAATTCCGGTGCTGCGCCAGCGCAATCGTCTGAAGGGCGCCAGCGCAGTCATCGAGAAGGATTATGCCAGCGGAAAGATGGCGGAGCTTCTGGATGCGGATATGCTGCTCATTCTGACCGGACAGGAAAAGATATCCATCAACTATGGCACAGAGAGAGAAAAGCAGCTGGACGTGGTGAGCCCCGAGGAGGTAGAGGAGTACGCGGCCGCAGGCCAGTTCCCGAAGGCCTCTGTGCTTCCGAAGATGGCTGCCGGCGCTTCCTTTGTATCCGGCCGGAAGGGCCGTGTGGCAGTTATCGCAGAGCTTACCAAAGCGAAAGAGGCCTATCACGAGAAGGCCGGCACTATTATCCGGTAAAGGAGAGCCGGACAGAAGATGGAAAATAAGATACGAAAAGGATGTATTTTGACATTTTCCGGCGGATTTGCAGCCATTTGGATTTATCTGTGGCTGCTATCCGCCGCTTCTATGAATGAAAGCAGAAAAAAATCTGCTTCTGGACGCGGATGGGATGCAGGGGCTTGAAGCATGGATAGGAAGAGCGGCAGGCGTGTTTTCCGGGAGAAAACTGCTGCCGCACAGAAAAGAATTCTGAGGCGGAAGCAAAAATGTTGCTCTTCCGGCCGTTTAATGATATACTACTAGCGACAATACCATAATTCGGCATGGTGTATGAACGAAACAGGAGGAAATTTTCGGATGAGAACGTATCTCGTTACCGGCGGAGCCGG
>CALWAZ010000084.1 GCA_944375725.1 uncultured Merdimonas sp.
GAGCGTAAGATTTGAAATTGAAATTGATGACAGGGCTGCTGCCGCCCAGCCGGCGGACAGCCCTGTTTTTATGCCCGCGTCCATGATGCCACCCTAAGGCTCATGAGGCGCGGGCTTTTTCCTTCCACACAAAAAGAGGCAGACGGCGGTATACCCGTTGCTGCCCCTTCCCACCCGGATCGCGCCACGCCTGGCACATACCCGGAATCTGTTTTATTTTCCGCATTTTCCTCCGGAGGAAAAAAGATTATAACCCACCAGCATCAGAGAAAAGGCTGCCAGAGCACGGACAAACCAGCCATTGACGGGCATGAAAAACGTACTCAGAATACCTACTCCGATCCAGAACATCACAAATCCCAGCAACTGTTTCATGACGGCTCCCGGCCTGAAAACTTCTTATCTTAAATATATGCCGGACAGGGGCTTCCCGATACCGGAAACTTAATCCTCCTTCTCCATGGTGTCCACCGCGTCCTGAATCGCGTCCGCCACCGGACTGCTCTCCTTCTTTCCGGCCGCAAATTTATTGACAAAATCCGGAACCATATCCAGAATCTTGGTCACTGTATCCTGATTCTTTACATTGACCAGCTTCGTCACGCCGCCGGAAATTACCAGGATCGCGCTGGGAGAAATCTTTGCTCCCATGCCGCCTCCCGCATTCTGCTTTTTCTCTCCGGCAAAGGCTCCCGCGCCCACGCCGAAGGATACATCCACCAGCGGAAGAATGATGGTGTCCCCGACGGTTATGGCGTCCCCCACCACCGTCTTTGTAGAAATGAAGCTGTCCATTCCCTTAAACAGAGATTCCACCGTCGTATCAAAATTATTGTTCATAAGAAAAAGCCTCCTTCAATCTCTCAGTTTTTCTGTCCCGGCCATATTCCCGGCAGCTTTTAAGACCGGTTCAGCCTGCGGTAAACGTATCTTACATTTTTATCCCGGTAAAGCTTCCAGGCAGTCCGCACGAAGACTGCGGCCCTGAGGCGCCCTTTCACAGACAGCTCTCCTTCCAGAACCGCCTGCCCGAAATCAGGATTTACCTTTACATTATCCATAAAAAGCGGATAGAATATACCGAGTACTCCCAGGATCTGTCCCGTCAGAGCCGGATCCTCCGTCCCAAAATGGACCTCTCCCTTCAGCCGGCGCGGCAGAGCATGCCGGGCCAGAACGCCTGTCTGTGACCACACAAGCCGTACTGCCGCTTTCGTCCGCTCATCCTCCGCAAAGGCTTTCATTTTCCGGTATTTTCTTATCATCCGTTTTATTTTATCACAGAACCTGCGGAAAGTACATTTCAGATTTTTCAATCCCAGTCGGATTTTGCAGAAAAAGTTCCACAGCAGTCTCAGAAATCCTCCCAGCGTTTTCCAAATCCCGGTTGTCTCCTCCTCTTCCGTGCTTTCCGGAACCGTCTCTGTCCCATTCTGCGCGTCTGCGCTTTCTGTGTTCTCCGGACCCGTCCGCTCTTCCTGTGTTTCTGTGCTTTCAGCGTCCTCCGGATCTTTTGCCTCATCCCGCGCTTCTGTGCTCTCAGCCTCCTCCGGACCCGTCCACTCTTCTGCGCCCCCTGAGAAATCCTCCCGTTCCTGTCTGCTTTCTTTTTTCTTTTTTCTATTCTTTTTTCTCCCTGTTTTCCGGGGCTCCTCATCTCCGAAAAGCGTCATCACCGGGAATCCGAATATTCGAATGCTTCCCTGCAGCTCTCCATCCCGGAAACAGACCGGTACGCTGATGAGATGCAGCAGCCAGCTGATTTTCGCCTCGGCCCGACATTCCTGCCCGTTCTTTACGCCAAAGGCACTGTACCGGACCGGCACAAACAATACAAGAAGCAGCACCAAAAGGGCCAGCCCCAGTACTGCCGCCAGAATAATCCCTATAATCTTCACTATCAGAAAAAACACCTGCAGCATCTAATTCTCCTGTCTGTCCCGGCTGCTCTGCCCGAAATATTCCCGTACCCGGAAGCTGCCGGTCTCACGGTAAATATCCTCTATCATGCGCCGCACCATCTCCAGGGCTTCCTCATAGCCGGAAGCAATGCCTACGATGAAAAGATCCCGGCGGTAAAACCCCCGCTCCTTCAGATGGGCGGCGTGAAAAATATCGAAGAGATTCTCCGGATTGGAAGCCAGAGCGATCAGGTAAATGCTGACCATTCCGGCTCCCTGTTCCGCTTTCCTTATAATCTTTTCCTTTTTTGCAGCCGTTTTTTCACTCAGATAAAGATGTTCTGCCCACCGCATTCCGCTCTTCCTCTTTCCCGCCTCAGAGCAGAAGAAAAGGCGTCTCCCGCATATGTTCCGGATTTTCCCTGCGGAAAACCGCAAAACAGGTGTGAAACGCCTTCCGCCTCTAGAAATACTTCTTGCTGCCCCAGAGATTGCTTTTTTTCAGATCCAGATACTCATTGTAGGCACGCTCCAGAATCTGCTTCTCATTGGAAAATTTCAGCAGATGGTAAGCCTCATGGTACTTATAGTACCCGGAATCCACAAAATACTCCTCGCGCTGTGGTTTGCTGTAATAATTATCCGCCATCATCAGATACCAGTGCACATCCTTCTCCACCGTGTCCTCCGGTACGGAAAAGGAATACTGGCTTTTCCCGATATACTTGATAATGGAAGCCTCTACGCCTGTTTCCTCGCGCACTTCTCTCACTGCCGTGTCCCTGAACTCTTCTCCCGGCTCGACAGTTCCCTTCGGCAGGACCCAGCCTTCGTACCGGTTCTTATAGTTCTTGTACAAAAGAAGAATCTTGCCACGAAATATTACCACACCGCCACAACTGGTTGCTTCAATCATTGCAAAACCTCCCTGTCCTGGTGTGTACTGAATATACTGGATTTAGTATACCTCGTTTTGGATGATTTGACAAGCTCCATCTCTTTTCCTTTACAAATACCGTCAAATATGCTACAGTTATTCGAAATGGAACCTGCAGTTTTTATATTTCAGAGAGGGGAAAGTGTCCTATGAAACCAAACTCACAAACGGCGGCGGGCTATCTGCCCGATGAACGCCCTGCTTTCATCAAGCTTCTGCTTTACGCGATTCAGCAAGTCATCGTCATGTTTCCCGCCACTGTCACCGTGGCGCTGATCACCGGCTTCCAGGTGTCTACCACCATCTTCGCAAGCGGTCTTGCCACTATCTGTTTCATCCTGATCACCGGACGAAAAATTCCCATGTACTACGGTTCTTCCTTTGCTTATCTGACGGCCATCTCCAGCATGGTGGCGGCGGAAGGCACGGCAGAGCAGATCGCCTCCTTTGAGGCTACCGGAATTCTTCCCACAGAACTTATCTCCTATGCGCAGTTCGGCATTATTTTGTCCGGCCTGGTATCCATCGCCGCAGGACTTCTGGTCCGCTTCTTCGGCCATGAATCAGTAGAACGAATCCTTCCCGCTTCCATTACCGGACCGGTGGCCATGATCATCGGCCTGACCCTGGCAGGCAATGCCCTGTCTGACGCGGCCCCCGCCGCTGCCGAGGGCGTAAGCGGAAGCAGCTGGGTATGGGTCATCTCTTTGATCACACTGTTATCCACGATTCTGTTTTCCAGATATCTGAAAGGAGTTCTCGGGCAGCTTCCTCTGCTTCTGGGAGCTCTGACAGGCTGTGTGGCAGCCGGGCTTCTCTTCCTGATCGGCGGTCCGGACATGAATCTTTTCCGGGAAATGCCCGCGGCGGCTCTGGAAGCATCTACCTGGAAGCTGGGCGACGGCTCTCTCTTTGCTCTGCCCGCTTTCTCTCTGCCCAAGGTGTCCTGGGCAGCTGTAGCGGCTATCATGCCCATCGCCATCGCTACCATTCCGGAATCCACCGCTCATATCTATCAGCTCGACATCTATGTTAATGAGCTGGCCCGCCAGAAGCACAAAAAGCATTACCCCATGGCCAGCCTTCTGGACCGGAATCTGATTGGCGACGGTATCTGCGATATGATCTCCGCTCTTATCGGAGGACCTGCCGGCACCAACTACGGAGAAAATATCAGTACCATGGCCATCACAAAAATCTTTTCCGTGCCCGTGCTGGCCGCGGCCGGAATCATCGCCATGATCGTGTCCATGTTTACGCCTCTGATCAAGATCATCTACGGCATTCCGCTGGCTGTCATCGGCGGCCTGGAAATCTATCTGTTCGGAGCCATTGCCGCCCAGGGCATGGCGATCATGATTGACAAAAAAGTAGATATGTTTTCTTCTAAGAATATTGCCGTCATCGCCTCCGTCATGGTCATCGGCATCGGCGGAAACTATGCTTTCGGCGGAAACATTCCCTTCTTCGGCCTGAATGTTCCCTGCATCGCGGGAGCGGCAATCTTCGGCATTATCCTGAACGCGCTGCTCTCCATCGGCGAGAAAAAGCAGGCGGAAGCAGCAAAGACCGAATCAGAATAAGTCAGGAACCGGCTGGAAAAGCCGCCTGATCCGAAAGGCCCCGGCAGCTCCCGGCGGATACATCCGCCGGGAGCTGCCGGGGCCTTTTATTTTCCACAGTTCTTTCATGTCTGCTGCCGGGCTGTCAGCGGATCACAGATCCCGCAGGAGATTTTCATTTTTAAAATTCTAAGAACCGACTCATCGATTCTGTCCCGGGAAATGCTTCCGTCTTCCACAGCATCCAGAACAGCCGGAATCTGTGTCTCAAAATCCGTGCAGCAGAGCAGATCATTTCCCGCCTGCACGGCAAGAACCGCCGCGCTGCTGTCGTCTGTAAAATCCCTCACGCCGTCCATAGACAGATCATCTGTCACAATCACGCCGTCAAATCCCAGTTCCTCCCGGAGAAGTTCATGTACCTTCGGCGACAGGGATGCCGGATACTGAGCATCCATACAGGATACGATGTTGTGCGACACCAATACCATCTGCGCGCCGCTCCCGATCCCTGCCTCAAAGGGAAGAAAGTCTGAGGTCTCAAAGGTCTCATACGGCCGGTTATCATAGGCAATTCCCGTATGCGTATCCGTATTGTTTCCATATCCCGGAAAATGCTTCAGCACACAGGCCACGCCCTGGCCCTTCATGGCCTCTACCACCGTCTTCACATATTCCGCGGTCAGACCGGCGTCCTGGCCAAAGCTCCGCTCATAAATAAAATCGGATGGGTCCTGGGATACATCACAGACCGGCGCAAAGTTCACATTGACTCCCAGGCTCTTCAGCAGCCGGCATTTTTCCAGCGTGTCTTCCCTGACAGCCTCAAAGCCTCCCTCCTGATACAGCTCCTGGGGAGATGGAAACGGCTCCTGCCGGAAAGCAGGATAGCGGCTGATCCGGTTGACCGTTCCTCCCTCTTCGTCCACGCCGATCAGCATGGGTAGCTTTGACGCTTCCTGAAAGGACTGAATGTCCGCGGCCGCCTGTTCCGGCGTCTTTCCTTCAAAATCTCTGGCAAACAGAATATAGCCGCCCAGATGGTACGCGTCTGCTTTCTCTGCCGCGTCCTCCTCCGGGCACCGGGCGATGAACATCTGACCCACCTTTTCCTCCAGTGTCATGGTGCTTAACAGCTCCCTTGCCTGTTCCTCCAGAATCTCTTCCTCTGAAGGTTCCACCTCCGGTGTCTCCTTCCCGCTCTCTGCCCCGCCGGCGCCTGCCGGTGTCTCCTCTGTCCCGTCCGGCTTCTGCTCCGGCGTCTCCCCGTCCGGGGACTGTCCGGCCTGTTCTGTGGCAGACTGGTCTTCTGTCCCGTAAGGATGCGACAGAAACCACCATGCGGCGGCCGCTGCGCAGAGGAAAAACAGAATCAGGAGCAGCAGAGGAAGCGGATGCAGGCCCCGCTTTCTCGATCTTTTATGCTTTTTCCGGGCTGTCATGCGTTCTGCCTCCTGTCTTTCTGAAGTTCTCCCGCCCACTCAAAACCTTTCTTTGCCATATACACAGCAATGATTTCATTGATGACCGCGGCGGCCGCGATGGTTCCCTGAATCACAGAAGCGTACTGGGGAGCCGTGCCCTTCAGAACCGAAACCGCGATTCCCGTGAAAATCAGCGAGATTCCCGAGTGAGGCAGCAGGGTGAATCCCAGATACTTCCGCACAGTATCCGGAGCGTGGGTAATTACCGCTCCCAGCCAGGCTCCGCCGTATTTTCCCGCTGCCCTCGAGAAAATATAGACAGCCGTATACAGTCCCGCTCCAAATACCAGATGATAATCCAGGGGCGCCCCCAGATTCAGAATCACCACGATCAGCGCGCCGCCGATGACCGGATTCATGATTTCCATGATCTCTCTGCGCTGCTCTGCGTTGATCAGATTGGCATAGATCGTGGAAAAGGCCATGCCTATCAGCATAAAGTTCATCACATGCACCGGAAGAAGGCTGTCCACCGCAAATCCCACGGCTGTTACAGCCAGAAGCAGAAGAACCGTGACCACAATCTCTGCCTTCTGTCCATGAATGAACTTCAGAAGCAGACCGCCCAAAAGGCCGAAAACGGCTCCGATAAAAAGAGGCAGCAGCACCACAAGGATCACTGCCCCCACCGGTATATGCTGGGCAGAAGAAGTCACAGTCACAAAGGCCATCACAAGGAAAAAGACGACAGCTCCCACCATATCATCCAGCACAGCCATGGGAATCAGCGTCCGGGTCACCGGGCCCGAGGCCTGAAACTCATTTACAATCGACAGAGAAGGAGCCGGGGCTGTAGCCAGCGCGATTCCGCCGAACAGGAAAGCCAGATAAAGGGGAATGCCTGTAAACTGAAATACAATCCCGAATACAAGACTGACCACAAAAAAGGTCCCCAGAGACTCCGCTATGGTCATAACCAGAAGCTGTCCCCCAGTCCGCTTCATATTTCCCAGAATCAGCTCTGTCCCGATCATCATACCCGTAGTGCACTCCATCAGGCCTTCCACCGCTTCATACCACTGCGCGTCCATCATAGGCCCGCTTAACAGTCCTGCCGCGTGCGGCCCCAGAGCCATGCCGGCGATCAGCCATCCCAGAATCGCCGGAAGCCGGAACCGGGCCACCAGCCTTCCAGCCAGGAAAGCCAGCACAACCACAGCCGCAAGCCTTATGATTCCTGTCACTAGTTCCATTGTACTTTCACCTCTTTGCTGTTTTTACCAGGCAAATGTCTTCTGTGTATACCATTCAGCGAAAATCTGCCTCGCGATGGGAACCGCGTACTCGCTGCCCGAGCCCTTCTCCTCCACCAGAACGCACACTGCGATATCCGTGTCTCCCGTATCGGAAAAGCCCACAAACCAGGCGTGGCTCTTGCTCTTGTCATTGCTGTATTCGGCCGTTCCTGTCTTTCCGGCTACAGAAAAGCCCAGATCATTCAGCTTCCGGCCTGTTCCATCCTCTACCACTGCTTTCATATACTCTGTCAGAGCCGCGGCTTCCTCTCCGCTCATCAGGGTGCCATAGCGTGTGGGGCTGTAAGTGTCCACAACTCCGCCTTTATAATTTTCCACATGGTCGAGAACATAAGGCTCCATCAGGACTCCGCCATTGGCAATGCTGCTGACGATCATAGCCATGTGAAGAGGCGAAACTACGGTCTCACCCTGTCCGATAGCGGTCATCATGCGCTCCGCGGGAGTCGCGCCATCCGCCAGCGTAAAGGAGCTTTTGGAATAAGTCAGGTCAAAGGGCAGATCGGAATTGAACAGCAGGCTGTCACAGGTGGAGGCAAACTCCGTCTCGTCCAGCGACAGGCCGATGGACGCAAACGCGGAATTACAGGACTTCGCGAACGCTTCTGTCAGATTCTCCTGGCCGTGGGCGGTGCCCCCGTAACAGTTGATCGTATAATTGCCTTCCGTCAGACTGCCTCTGCACCGGAAGCTGAAATCCGCGTAATCCGGATTCTCCCGCATGTATTCCAGCAGCGTAATGATCTTAAACGTAGAGCCGGGCGGATACAGTCCCTGGGCAGCCCGGTTGTACAGCGCGCTGTCCGTGTCATCCTCAGCAGTAAGCCGGTCCCAGTCCTCATTGATGGATCCCGGGTCAAAATCCGGCTTGGATACCATCGCAAGGACCTTTCCCGTCTCCACCTCCAGAACCACCACCGCGCCCCGGTTCTTTCCCAGGGCGGAATAGGCGGTCTGCTGCAGATCCACGTTCAGCGTCGTCACCACGCTGTTCCCCTGATCCTTCTGCTCATGAATATCGTTGCGGATCTGATCAATCGTGGACACATCTGAGGTCAGCAGCGTAAAATTAGCCAGATTTTCGATCCCTGTCCTGCCGCGGGTGGAATATCCCACCACATGGGCAAACACATTGCCATAGGGATAGACCCGCATCTCTGTGCCGTCCTCTGCCACCTGCGTCTCTGCCAGCACCGTGCCGTCTTCTGCCAGAATACTGCCCCGGATCACACGTTCCGCAAAGGCTTCCTGTCTCGCATTGTAGGGATTGTTTATCACATCCGGGCTCAGTACTGCCTCAAAGTACACAAAATACCCAATCATCAGCGTAAACAGGCCGATAAACATATAGGCCACCACTGCCAGCTCATGATTTTTCTTTTTTGCGGGCCGGCCTTTCTTTGGGCTGTTTTCCTGGCTCCGCTTTTCGCTGTCTGCCTTCGGCGTCTGCTCCGGCTTTCTTTGCTTTTCGGGCTTTTGCTCTTGCCCTTGCTGCCCGTTCCCGTTCTTTCTCAATCTCCAACTCCTCGTCTTCCTTCAAAAGATACATGCCCTGGATAATGGCAAACATCACAATGCTGGATACCAGCGAGCTTCCTCCATAGCTGACCAGCGGAAGGGTTACTCCCGTGGACGGGATAAACCGTATGGCTCCGCCGATGGTCAGAAAGACCTGAAAGCCATACAGCGTTCCAAAGCCCAGAGCCGTATATTTATAAAAGTTCTTTTTGATCTGCATGGCAATATTGATAAACATAATAAAACAGGTCATACAGATCAGAATCAGACAGATGGCAAAGATTCCGCCCATTTCCTCAGAAATGGCAGAAAACACAAAATCCTCCTCCACCACGGGAATCTTATTGGGCATTCCCTGGCAGAGTCCCATGCCAAGCCATCTGCCTGTACCGATTGCAAACAGCGACTGGGTAATCTGATACCCCTCGTTGTCGATCACGCTGAAGGGATCGGTCCAGGCCAGAACCCGGATCCTTACATGATAAAACAGCTGGTATCCTATCAGGGCCGCCAGCACGCCGGCCCCCAGCCCTCCCAGAAAATACAGGCGCTTTTTTGTAGCCACATACACCATCACCAGGTAGGTCACAAAAAACAGCAGCGCCCCGCCCAGATCCCTGGAAAACACAAGCACCAGCACATGAAGGGCCGCCAGCACCGTGGTTAGTGCCACATCTTTAAACTCCGTGCTTTTGGCGAGCCTGGCCGCCACAAAAAATACAAAGGTCAGTTTGACTGCCTCCGTAGGCTGAAAGCTGAAATTTCCCAGAACCAGAGACAGATTCGCTCCCGAGTCCTCTTTTCCTACAAAAGCAACCGCCAGAAGCAGAAGCAGTCCCGCGATTCCGTATACCCATGGAATTTTCTGCAGAAACGCGCATTTCCGGATCAGCACCGGGACGATCAGCGACAGAAGCAGCGCCCCGGCCGCAATCTGAAACTGGCGCACGGCCCTGTCAAAGGAAAGCCGGGTCAGAATCACAAAGCCAATCATCAGAAGAAAGCACATATTGTTCAGGACCAGCCGGTTGATCTGCGGATAAATCAGCCGGGTGAATACCAGAACGGCCTGCAGAAGGAAAAGCTGCAGGAGATAAAAAACAAGAATCTCCACCTGCCAGCTTTGAATAAAAATCACTCCAAAGGCCAGAAAATGAATCAGAAAGGTGATAAGATTCTGTACCTTCCAGCCGTGGTTGATCTCCTCCTGGTTCTTCTTCCTCAGCACGGAAAAGCACAGGAACGTATACATCGCTATTAAAATTATAAATACATATCTGGATAATTCCACAATCAGGCTGATCATATGGTCTTACCTAACTCCCCGTTTCAAGTGTCCTTTCGTGTAGCCGGAGGCAGGCTTCTCCGCCTCTTCCCCAAAACAGTATACCCTTACAAACTCTGAAAGAATCCGTCTTACCTGTTCTCTGTTCTCCAGCGTAAAGCAGAGGCGCAGGCTCTCCGGAGCGAGCCGTTCCACCTCTTCTCTGCTGTACAGAAGAGAGAGAGGCTCACAGTTATATATGATATTATAGCAGTAACGGCAGTAATTCACTACCGGAAATTCTTTTTGATACCTGTCTGCCAGCACCCGGCGGACCGTTTTTCTGTCACAGCCCTCCACATTTCTGTGTACGCAGCCTGCAGTCGTCATCAGCGGCAGATACCCATACACAATCATTTCGCTTTCCCCACATCCCCGCTTTCTGAGATCACGGGCGTTGAGCTCCAAAGGCAGTGTATCCCGCACAAGCCCCTGGCTCTTCCAAAAGCCGCGGGCTTCCCGGTTCCAGCTGTAGAGACTGTGGTCTCCCAAAACAGGAATCTCCCAGCCGGATTTCTTCAAAAAGCCCAGCTCATCCAGATCCCGGACCATTACAGCATCCAGTCCCGCCCCCTTCAGAAGCTCCAGGTGTTCCTGGAAATACGTCCGGGCTTTCAGCCGGAACACAGAAGGCAGAACCAGCACACATTCCTTCCCGGCCTTATGGCAGGCCGCCGCAAGACTCCCCAGCTGTTCCGGCTCGGTCTGCTCGCTTGTGAAATACACACTTTTCACTTCCGGAAATGCCAGGACTTCCTGCAGAAGCGCCGGATTGTCCAGCTGGACCCGCAGAATCGGCTGCTTTCTTCCTTCCGCGGCCTCTCTTTCCATTTCTTCGGCCTTTGGACTCTCTTCTTCCCGGCTCAGGAATGCCTTCTTTTTTTCAGCAGAAACTCTCATGCTTCTGCAGCCCTTCTGCAGATACGCCTCCTGCAGCTTTTCCAGCGCTTCTCTTCTAATCCGGTTCAGCTCTCCCACCGGGCAGAAGACTTCGCCTTCCACCTCAATCTCCAGTGCATCAAATTCAAAGGGCGTATCGCCTGTCTTTTTCAGCTGCTTCAGAAAGTCCTCCCGGGCCATGGGCCGTTTCTGGGCCTTCTGAGCCTTATCCCCGGTCACACACACTTCTGTATCCTGATATCTTACCGTAAATTCCGTGGGAGAATCGATGGAAATTCTGAATATTCCCTGAATTTTTTCTTTTTTGTCTTTCTTCAGGTACTCTTCCTGGATGCGCTCCAGCAAAGCCTCATATTCCTGCTTTTCCCGGACCGCCTGCCGGCCTTTTTCCTCAAAATGCCCGGAACGGGAAAGAGACATCAGCTCCTTTCCGTTGTGAACCTGGTAGTATCCTCTGGAAAAACCGCCCCGGTTATACAGGGCCTGAAGCTCAGCGTAATCCTGCTTTGCCACCCGGTATTTTTCCTTTCCATATTCCAGATACCAGTCAAGATATTTCCGGTAAATACTCACCACTCCTGCCGTATATTCCGGCCGCTTCATGCGTCCCTCGATCTTCAGTGAGCATACTCCCGCCTCCAGAATCTCCGGCAGAATTTCAATCGTACACATATCCTTCGGACTTAACAGATAGCTTTCCGCCGGGCTGTTCAGCACACGTTTTCCATCCTTCCACTGATAAGGCAGACGGCAGGGCTGGGCACAGCGCCCCCGGTTTCCGCTCCGTCCGCCCAGGATACTGCTGAACAGGCACTGGCCGGAATAACAGTAGCAGAGGGCTCCATGGACAAAGCTCTCTATCTCAATGTCCACGGTCTCATGAATCCTGCGGATTTCCTGCAGGGACAGCTCTCTTGCAGTCACGACCCGGGCCGCTCCCTGTTCCTTTAAAAAAGCTGCCCCGTCCGCCCCCAGAACAGTCATCTGTGTGCTGGCATGAAGAGGCAGATCCGGAAAAACCTCTCTCAGATAGGAAAACACTCCCAGATCCTGAACAATCACTCCATCCAGACCGCTTTCATAATATGGCTTCAGATAGGAGCCAAGCTCTTCCAGTTCCTCGTCCTTTAAAAGCGTATTCACTGTCAGATAGAGATCGCAGTCATGCAGATGCGCAAAGCGGATCGCTTCGCACAGTCCTTTTTCATCCGGATTGTCCGCGTATGCCCTGGCGCCAAACCGGCTGCCTCCGATATATACCGCGTCCGCCCCCGCGTTCACCGCAGCGCGCAGGCTGTCAAAGGAACCTGCCGGCGCAAGAAGCTCTGTCTGATGTCTCATGATTTTTTCTGCCTTTCTCCTCTATGGAATAAAACAAAGCGTCAAAGCCGTAAAATGCGTCTGACGCTCTGCTGTATGTGATCTTTATTTTGTATTTCGACTGCCGGAACCGCTGCCCGAATGATACCGCTTTGCGTTCTCGTTTTTCTGAGCCTTCAGCTGCTCCTCCAGCTCCTCCGTTTTCTTCTTCAGCTCTTCCAGCTCTTTGTTCTGATTCTCCAGCGCCAGCTGCGCTTCAATCAGATCGTGGCGCACGCTGTAGAGCTCCCGCTCTTTTTTCTCCAGATCAGCGGTCAGCTTGTCATTCTGTCCTTTTGCCTTGAAGAAATCATCTGCCAGATTCATGCTCAGCAGCAGCTGCTTTTGATCCGTATTCTGTTTCCGGTAGCTCTCCGCCTGCTGAAGCTCCGACATTTTATCATTCAGGTAGACAGCAATCTGGTGCAGGTATTCCGGGCTTTCATAACCACTGATCCTGTACACTTTTCCGGCAATCACAACCTCTGCTGTATTCTTCATCGCCATAGCATTCACATCCCCTATTCTGCCATCTCTCATAACACTCTTTCCACTGCTATGTCCCGCGGCGCGGTATAATGTCTTCTGACATTATACCATATCCTCCGGATATGGCCCCTCCGGGGGATGCCATTCGGCGCGGTATAATGTCTGACGTCATTATACCATAGTTTATCAGCCGCGCACAACTCCGAGATGGTGGTATGCCAGCTCTGTCACCACTCTGCCGCGGGGGGTCCGGTTGATAAAGCCCCGTTTGATAAGGTAGGGCTCGTAGACATCCTCTATGGTGCCCGCGTCCTCTCCGATGGCCGCGGCCAGCGTATCAAGGCCCACCGGGCCTCCGGTAAACTTTTCAATCATGGTGTTCAGGATCAGGCGGTCTGTCTGATCCAGGCCGTAACGGTCCACCTCCAGCAGATCCAGCGCGAAATCAGCGATCTCTGCCGTGATTTTTCCGTCGTATTTTACCTGGGCAAAGTCGCGCACCCGCTTCAACAGCCGGTTTGCCAGACGGGGAGTTCCTCTTGAGCGTCTGGCAAGCTCCAGCGCTCCCTGGGGTTCTATCTCCACATTCAGGACCTCCGCCGAGCGGAGCACAATGGTCTGCAGCTCCTCTTCCGTATAGAACTCCAGATGGTGAACCACGCCGAAACGGTCCCGCAGCGGCGCCGTCAGAAGCCCTGCCCGGGTGGTGGCCCCTATCAGCGTAAAATGAGGAAGATCCAGGCGGATGGAACGGGCGGAAGCCCCTTTTCCAATCACAATGTCAATGGCAAAATCCTCCATAGCCGGATACAGTACTTCCTCCACCTGGCGGTTCAGCCGGTGGATCTCATCCACAAAAAGCACGTCGCCCTCTGACAGATTGTTCAAAATCGCCGCAATCTCCCCGGGCTTCTCGATGGCCGGGCCGGAGGTCACCTTCATATGGACTCCCATTTCATTTGCGATAATGCCGGCAAGCGTGGTCTTTCCAAGTCCCGGGGGGCCATAGAAAAGCACATGATCGAGCGCCTCCCCTCTGGCCTTTGCCGCCTGGATATAGACCCGCAGATTTTCCTTTGCTTTTTCCTGACCAATATATTCATTCAGCGTCTGGGGACGGAGGCTGTACTCTGTGCGGATATCTTCTTCCTGAACCTCTGTTGTAATAATCCGTTTTCCCATGCTCTGTCACTCCTAAAAGCTCATGTATTTCAGCGCAGCCTTCAATATTTCTTCCACATCCATGCCCTCCGCCGCTTCTACCTGGCGCACCGCCTTCAAAGCCTCAGAGGAAGAATAGCCGAGAGCTGTCAGGGCTTCCACCGCCTCATTCCGGGCTTCCGTAAGTCCCGGAGAGGAAGCCGCAGACTCCTTTGCCCTTTCGCCGGCCAGGCGCGCCTCAAAGGCTTCCTCAAGGCTCAGCTTGTCACGCAGCTCCAGTATCAGCTTTTTCGCTGTCTTCAGGCCGATTCCCGGTGCCTTCGCAATCGCCTTCGCGTCATCCGCCAGGACCGCAAACCGCAGATCATCCGCCGACAGGGCGGACAGAATGCCAAGGGCGCCCTTGGGGCCGATTCCGCTGACCCCCAGAAGCTGCCCGAACAGCTTCCGGTCTTCCCGGGTAAAAAAGCCATAGAGGACAAAAGCGTCCTCCCGCACCTGAAGATAAGTGTAAAGACGGACCTCTTCTCCCGCAGCCGGAAGCAGATCCAGGTCCTTTCCGGACAAAAGAATCTGATAGCCGACGCCGCCCGTCTCCAGTACTGCCGCTCCTTCCTCCGGATCTACATACTCCAGTCTGCCTTTTATATATGCAATCATGATATTTTTGTCTCCTTACGCGGCTCCGCCATGCTTCTCATTATGGACTTTCACCAGCCTCTGCTGTCCGAAGGCCCTGGGAACCGTAATTTTCTCAATCAGAGGAACTGCCAGATTTCCCACCAGAACCGCATAGACGACCGCCTCCTCGATGCCTCTGAGACGCAGAGCCGCCGCCAGCACACCGATCAGGAGCCCATACAGAATCTGCCCGTTTTTTGTAATGGGCGATGTCACATAATCCACTGCCATGAACCAGATTCCAAGCAGGAATCCGCCCCCGCAGAGCTGCGTGGTGAAATAAAGCTGGTCAAATCCCCGTCCTCCAAACAGGAAAAGCGTCGCCACAAAGGCGATGGCGGCCGCGGCCGGAATCCTAAGCCGGATGATTCCGAAGGCCAGCAGCAGCACTGCTCCCGCCAGAATGGCTATCGAAGAGGTCTGGCCGATTCCTCCGTTCGTATTGCCCAGAATCATGGGAAAGGGATCTACCACCGTTCCCTGAAGAAACTGTCCCAGAAGCGTAGATGAGCCAAAATCTCCAAAGCTGTAATTCCGCATGGTGTCAGAGAACAAAAGCAGCAGAAGACAGTATCCGCACAGAGCAGGATTCAGCCTGTTTTTTCCGATTCCCCCGAAAGCCATCTTCATGACCGCAATGGCAAAGACCCCGCCCAGAATTCCATACCACAGCGGCGCCCCCACGGGAAGCATCATGGAAAGCAGAAGACCCGTCACCGCCGCGCTGCAGTCTGTCACAGCCAGAGGACGATCCGCAAAGGCCTCAAACACAAATTCTGTCAGCATACAGGTGATCATGCAAATCACCATATGCAGCAGAGCACGCAGCCCGAAATGAACGATACCGAATACAGCCGCCGGAAGCAGGGCCGCCAGCACCATCCGCATCACATTAGCCGTGGACATGGTTCCCTTTACATGGGGAAACGTCCAGGCATATTTTCTTTCTTCCATATGGCACTCTCCTCCTACCGCTTTCCCTGTGCCAGCAGCTTTCTGCGCATTCCCTGAATGGATGGCGCCAGCGCTTTTCTGGCCGGACATACATAGCTGCAGCTTCCGCAGCCCAGGCACTCCATGCCGTGCATGCGGCGGAATTCTTCTTCCTTCTCTTCCACCGCCAGCTCGGACAGTCTGGCCGGAAGCAGATGAATCGGACACACCTCCGCGCAGGCCCCGCAACGGATGCAGGCGCTGGGCTTAAAAACATAGTCCTTGCTCATGCATAAGAGACCCGCTGATGTCTTCTCCACCGGCACATTCAGATCCGGAAGCGCTGTTCCCCGCATAGGGCCGCCGCAGACAAATTTTTTCGGCTCCTTTAAAAAACCGCCGGCCGCATCCGGAAGCTCCGCAAAGCTGGTTCCCAGACGCACCAGAAGATTTTTCGGATTTTTCAGCGCTTTTCCGGTCACCGTAAGGGCTCTCTGCGTCAGCGGAAGCCCTTCTGCCAGCGCGCGCCGGACGGCGCAGACTGTCTCCACATTCAGCACAATACAGCCGGCGTCCGCAGGAAGCCGCGTTGAGTCAATTTCCATGCCGGTCACGGAATAAATCAGCATCCGCTCAGCGCCCTGCGGATATTTTGTCTCAAATACCCGGATCTCCATGCGGGATTCCTTCCGCACAGCGAGCTGGAGGGCTGTGATGGCATCCCGTTTATTGTCCTCCAAAGCCAGCACACCTACGGCTCTTTCAAAAAGACTCAGCACAATTTCAAGCCCTTCCACAAGTTTCTCCGGCTCTTCCACCATACGGCGGTAATCGCCAGTCATATAGGGCTCGCACTCTGTTCCGTTTACTATCACATATTTGATTTTCTTCGGATTCTGTACCGCCAGCTTGATATGAGTGGGAAACCCGGCGCCGCCCATCCCCACAATACCGGCTTCCCGGATGCGCCGTAGCTTCTCCCCGGCTTCCATCTCCTGCCAGGGTCTCATCTCCGGAGCAGAGATTTTCTCATACTGCCCGTCATTTTCCACGACGATAGACGGAATCATCTTTCCTGAAACGGTCATACGGGGCTCTACTGCCTTTACCGTCCCCGACACAGACGCATGAACAGGGGCCGAAATATCTCCGCTGGCCTTCGCGATCAGCTGTCCCTCCAGCACCCGTTCCCCGGGGCTGACCACAGGAACTGCCATTCCGCCCACATGCTGGAGCAGAGGATACACCAGGTCCCCCTTCGGAAAATACTCCTCCAGTACTTTTTCTCTTGTAAACCGTTTCCTCTTATGGGGAAATACTCCACCCTTGAAGGTCACATGTGCCATCTGCTCTCACATCCTTTGTATCTGTTTTCTATCGTTTTCCTTTGTTCAGTTCTCTTCTTTTTTATCCCCGTTTGTTCTGCCCAGATGTCTGGCCGCCCGTTCTTTGAGCGCCTGTGTCCGTGATTTCATATTCGGATAAGCGTTTACCGCCCGGCGGATAAAGATATTCCGCTGATTCTTCAGCTGCTCATAGCGCTCCTGTACGGAAAGGATATGCTCTTCTATCTGTGACCGCCAGAAATCCAGCCGTGATTTCTGCTCCTCCGGCGTCAGCTCAGACATAAACGCGGCCGCGGCGTCGATCCTTCCCTCCAGCCGTTTTCGAAGCTCGCTTCCATATTCCGACAGCCGGTAGGTCGACAGACGTCCACGCAGTTCTTCCACGCTTTCATAAAGCTTTGAGTTCTGTACAAACTCGTAGAGGCCGTCCATAACTTCGTCCATGCTCCGCAGCTTCTTTCCGATCTGCATGGCATTGGCAAAGGAAATGCCAAAATCAATCAGGTAAAGGAAACCGGCCGCGCATACCAGAATTTTCCCTACAGCCACAGAATACAGCGATACGATCCAGTCCACAAAGGGCTGCAGCACATAAAACAGCGCCACCGTAAACACGCCCCAGCCCAGGGAAGCTCCCAGACAGATTCGTCCCTGAAAATTGAATCGATTTTTACTGTAATCCCACCAGCTTGTATGAAAAATGTGTTCCATCAGCACTGCCGTCAGGTATTCCAGAATCGTGGGCACCACCACGCCGCCCAGAAACAGCAGAAGCAGATTCCCGGCCGCAGGCTTCAATATCAGATATACAGCTACAGCCCCGCAGCCGTATATCGTACAGACAGGTCCTGTCACAAATCCACGGTTCACAAAGCGCTTTTCCTTCACCGACACGTAAGCGCTCTCCCACAGCCATCCCAGAAAGCTGTAAATAAAAAACCAGTTTATGATATGATAGAAATCGGTTCCAGCAATCGTAAAGTCCCACATCGTTTTGTCCTCCCGGTTTCTCCACCAAACATTTCCGTCAGGCCGCCAAAAAAATCTCCAGACACGGCGCGAGGACACGCACGCTTCAAGTGCCTGTCCTCCCGTCAGCCTTTTGTTCAGCAGAATTGTTTTACTGAATCAAAATGATTATTCTTCTGTCTCAGCAGCAACTGCATCGATATCCACATCAGCCACATCCTCATCCGCTCCATGAGCTTCCTGAGAATTCTGCAGCGCCTTCATGCTCAGAGAAATCTTCTTCTCATCGCCATTGAAATCTACGACCTTTGCCTCGATCTCCTGTCCGATGCTCAGTACATCAGAGGGCTTGTCTACATGCTCTCTGGAAATCTGAGATACGTGAAGCAGAGCGTCTACGCCCGGCTCAAGCTCTACGAACGCGCCGAAATCTGTCATTCTGGCAACGCGTCCCTTTACAATATTTCCTGCCGCGTACTTCTCAGCCGCATGCAGCCACGGATTCTGCTCCGGGAATTTCAGGCTCAGGGCAATCTTGGTGTCATGGATATCCTTAATCAGGACGGTCAGCTTCTCGCCTACCTTGAAGACCTTCTTCGGATTCTCCACTCTTCCCCAGGACATCTCAGAGATATGAAGCAGGCCGTCTGCTCCTCCCAGATCTACGAACGCGCCGAAATCTGTCACATTCTTTACGACACCCTCTACCACATCGCCTACATGGATGCGCTCAAACAGATCCTTCTGCTGCTCAGCCTTCTGAGCCAGAATCAGCTGCTTGCGGTTTCCGATGATACGTCCTCTGCGGGGATTGAACTCTGTAATTACAAAGCTGATCTCCTGTCCTTCATACTTGGACAGATTCTTCTCATACGTATCGGATACCAGGCTGGCCGGAATAAATACGCGGGACTCATCCACTACTACGCTTAAACCGCCATCCAGCACCTGTGTAACAGGAGCGGTCAGCACCTCGCCGCTCTCAAAAGCTTCCTTCAGGCGCTTGCTGCCTTTCTCAGCCTGCAGGCGCTTGTAGGTCAGGAGAACCTGTCCCTCACCATCGTTCACTTTGAGAACCTTTACCTCCATGGTGTCTCCCACATGGATGCAGGTTGTCAGGTCAACCGGTGTATTGCTGTACTCGCTCTTCGTCAGGATACCGTCTGATTTATAGCCTATGTTCAAGATGGCTTCATCTTCTTTGACATCAATAACAGTGCCTTCGACAACCTCCCCATTTCTTATTGTTTTCAGTGAATCTTCAAGCATTTGTTCAAAACTTAATTCTGACATGTTTTTGAACCTCCTCAATA
>CALWAZ010000085.1 GCA_944375725.1 uncultured Merdimonas sp.
TCATCCTGATAGCTCTCCGCGCCCAGAATCAGACTGTCGCCTTCCTGAATCACCGTATCTCCCCGGGGCACCACCACCTTTCCCCGTCTCTGAATCGCCGCCATCAGAAGGCCGGGCGGCAGGGAAAGCCCGCTGACGCTCTGGTTCAGCCAGGGATGCTCTTTTCCCACTTCCAAACGGACAAAATGAATGTCCGCTTCCGCGGAATAAGCGTTCAGGCTTTTCAGGCGGCTGTACTGCTCCACAAAACCGGCGGAAAGAATACCGGTGGGAATCGCCACCATTCCCACGCCCAGAAAGGTAATCACAATGCCGAAAATCCGTCCGGCTATGGTAACCGGATAAATATCTCCATAGCCCACGGTCAGCAGGGTGGATACCGCCCACCAGAATCCGGAAAAGGCATTCCGAAACACTTCCGGCTGCGCCTCATGCTCCAGGCTGTACATACACAGAGAGGAGGCCAGCATCAGTACCAGAATAATAAATATGGAAGACAAAATCTGGTCCCGTTTCCCCCGGATTACATCCGCGATCACATTCAGAGAATCGTAATAGGCATTGACACGGAACAGACGGAAAATCCGTACCACCCGGAACATCCGGAAGGCTACCATGCCCGTTGGGAAGAAGATGGGAAGAAAATAAGGAAGAAACGACAGCAGATCAATCACACCGTTGAAGGAGGTCATATATTTTACAACAGCTTTTCCAGGTGTCATTTTGGGATACAGATATTCCGCGGTCCAGACACGCAAGCCGTATTCCAGCGCAAAACACACCTCTGTCACCAGCTCGATTTTCCCTAAAATAGGCATATAGGAAGCCGCGTCCTCAAAGGTGGAATAACAGGCAATCGCAAGGTTTACCACAATCATGGCCAGAAGCAGCACGTCAAAGGTCCTGCTCTGCCAGTCCTCATCGAAACCAATTTGGATCACTTCAAATATGCGCTTTTTTCTTTCCCCCGTCATGCTTATGTCCTCCTCCTGCCCAGACTTATTCTTATTATATCTGTCTGCCGGGAAGAAGACAACTTGCTTTTTTGGCTGTATCAGAATAAGCCTCTTAAAACAATGGCATTTCTGGATAAAAGCTGATCATCGAAAGAGCCTCTTAATTGCAAATGATATTACCGGTAGTGAGATTACATATAATTCGGCTGATTTAAAAATATAAAGAACCAATAAATTTATCCGGAATAAAAATGAACTTTTCAATTTCCTATCGTTGTTTCAGCATATTGATTATAGTAAAATTATATCAAGTCCAAAGTTCATTTGTAATCATGGCTGCCAGTAAGCAAAATAATTGGATTCTATACAGATTGTCAGCGTCCAATATAGTAAATAGGGGAAATATTATGAATAAGGAAACCACAGCAATTATAAAACAACAAATGGTTCCGTTAATGGAAGAGCATGGATTTAGCTGTACTTTTTATTCAGACGGCTGTTGTTTTGAGAGAAAAAGTATGGAGCAGGAAAAAACTCAATTAGTTTGGATTACAGATTTTAAGAACCAGTCTTACGTTCAATTTCAGGCGAATACATTTCCCACTTTTTTGTATTCTCCTACCATAGATCTGGAGAAGATTATTGTTAAAGAAGAAAAAATGCCAAAGAGACTTAAAGGGAAGTGGTTTTATAAAACCTGTGAAGATGTGGAGAGAATTATAGAAATATTTGCAAAATCTATGAAGTTACGCGGATTTAAAGCTATGGATACAATTTTGAATGATTCCAGAGACATATGTCCTAAAAGTGCAGATTATGAAGAAATGTATCATAATCACGAGAAATATGCAGAAGAATTTCACGCCAGATATAAATATGATCCATTAAATACCGAAGCATCATTGGCTGCAATACAAAAAGCAATAGACGAATTCCCAGGTTATATTACAAATGAAAATCATCTTGAACTGTTCCCTGTTATTGCAGCATATGGAGAATTTTTTGTTGTAAGGGGCGGAGAATGGGTATGGTATGAGGATTCTCATACAGCTAAGATTACTGTTCCAAAGTCAAAAATAAATACCATATCAAATCCTTTTGGCGCGATTTATTCTTGTATTCAAAATCATAAAAGCGCTAAAATAAAAGAAGCTGCATTGATGAATCTGAGAAACCTTGAATATTTCTTGCAAAAAGCAAAAGAGATAACTTAACAGAAACGGAATAAATAACCAGCCATTCCAGCCTTATTTCCCATATGGAAGATACTGGCCTGCAATCCGGTCCTCCGGCTTTTCATCAAAGAGGTAAAGCACCGCCACAAACAGCCATTCCAGCGGTTTCATCATCAGATAGACCGCATCGGCGGCCAGCGGCGTCCGGATATGGCGGGAAATGGGATAACCGTAAGTGTCATAGAATTTTCTCACTGCCCTGTGAAAGCGCGGCATCCGCTCTTCCAGCAGCTGCTCAAAGGCGTTTGCCACACAGAGCTGGCGGTTTACCACGATCTTTTCTTCCCGGCGCAGTCCCATGCGTGTGGGCCGCACCAGCTTCTCATGCCCCCGCAGCGCCACGGTACAGAGATAATGAGCGTCCACCACAACCTCAGGCGGAGAAATCTTCGTAGACAGAGTCCAGTCGCTGGTCTCCGTAAAAGCACGGATGGCACTGTCCGGCCGCTGGCCGAACAGAAGAAGAATCACGACAATGACGCAGAGAAGCGGCAGGGTCAAAAGCAGCGCATAGAGCGCCCAGCTGCAGCTCTTTGCCAGAATCCGGCTGCAGTCATTCAGAAATCTGTTTTTATAGGGTTCCATATCGCTTTCTTCTTCGGAAAGCTCTCCCCTTTCTTCCGCTGCCAGCCTCCTGCTCTGTTCCCTCACCGTCCGCAGCAGCTGATTGACTGCCAGGATAATATAATTAAAGGGCACCAGCATCATCAGGAGCACATCAAAGGGCAGGGCATTCATAAAGATCTCATTATCTGCAGTGATCCCCAAAAGCTGTATGATGAAAAGAAGGTTTACGGCAATTCCCAGATAGACGCCGGCCATGGCCAGCACCTTCGCCAGAGGCGCCGCTTTTTCTTCTCTCATTTTTAGAAACGCATAGGAAACGATTCCGACCCCAAAAAGCACCAGAACAGTCAGAATATACTCCCTGGAAAGAGGCTCGTGAAGGGATGACATATCTGAGGGCTTCACAATGCTTTCCTCCCAGGGCCTCGGCTGCCAGAGCCCGTAAAGCAGAGCCATATATACGATTCCCAACGCGAAAGCTGCCGCTTCCACCTTTCCGGAATGCTTCTTTTTAAAAATCAGCGTCCATACATTCCAGACCGTAAGCAGTGGACCGGGAAGAATCAGCACCGCCGCTATCACCAGCATACCCATAAAGCAGTTCCCCTTTCACTTTTGTGCTGTTCTTATGATAACGACGTTTTATCCATTTGTCAATAATTTTTTATTGTTTTTCGATAAATTCTATGTGATTTACCCAAGAATGCCCAGATGCTCCAGCAGAATCTTCAGGCCCATGCAGATCAGAATTACACCGCCGGCCAGCTCCGCCTTTGCCTTATACTTCATTCCAAAGATATTTCCAATGCGGATTCCGATGGCTGAAATAATAAAGGTCGTCACCCCGATAAAGCTGACCGATGCCGCCAGGTTCACCTTCAAAAAAGCCAGCGTAATTCCCACCGCCAGGGCATCGATGCTTGTGGCAACCGCCAGGAGAAGCATGCTCTTTACCGCAAAGGGATGCTCCTCCTTTGGACAGACATCCTCGGAACCGCTCTCCTTTTCTCTGGACTCCCGAATCATATTAAAGCCGATGATTCCCAGCAGAACAAAGGCGATCCAGTGGTCAATGCTTGTTATGTACTCCCGGAACTGAACGCCCAGGAAATAACCGATTGCAGGCATCAGAGCCTGAAATCCTCCAAAATACAAACCTGCGATGCAGCACTCTTTGATTCCTGCCTTCCGCACACTCAATCCCTTACAGACTGATACCGCAAAAGCATCCATGGACAGTCCCACTGCCAGTACAAACAATTCCAGTAATCCCATTTTTTTCTCCTCTCTTCTTTTGTCATGGGGAGCAAAGCCTTCTCTGTGCTCAGAATCTATATTTCTCCGGCTGCTTATCTTTCTTTTCTGTCCAAACTGTCTCCAGAGACTTTTACCGATAAAAAAAGAGACCTGCCCGCAGAGATACTCTGCGGATAAGTCTCGTCATTTCATACAAAACCAGGCTCTGGCCAATGTGTTGATTCTGTCACGCCCGAAGACGCCAACTACTCCCTTATACGCTTTTCTTATTCTACAATACTTTCCGGCCGGGCGCAAGAAAAATTTTATCTGTTATGCCTGCGGCAGTTCCATTCCCCGCCATTGCACCAGAGTAAAGCCCTGACGGGGCAGACGAAGTTTTTCCAGCTCCGGTTCCTCCACTTCTACAGGTTCTTCCAGTCCCTGATAGGCCAGCGATACGCAGAGTACACTGTCCGGCTCGGGCGTAACCCGGAACCCGGCTGTCTTCCGCTCTGTCTCCACAGAAAGAATGATAAGATTCCACGGATTTTTTTCCATGCGGGGAAGCCACTGTAGAATGCATGTGTTATATTCAGCAGGTAGAAGTCCTGCCTCCGACAGGGTTTTCTGAAGGAAGGCTCCGGTATCCTCTCCCCGTACCACAAAGCCTTTTCCCAGATCTGCTGTCCTGTCCGTATCCTCTTCGAGAAACAGGCAGGAGTACTCCTGTCCATCCTGCAGATTCGTAAGTCTTCCGTCAGCTCTCGCTATCACATTCCATTTTTCTTCATACTCCGGATAGGTACAGCTGTTCTCCTCCATATCCTCCAGACAAATCTCCACCTCCCGGGCCTGATCCGAATACAGATAAATGGCCAGCTGTTCTGTGTTTCTCTGCTCACGCTGGCCGGCACATCCTGAAACCGCCCCAGCCAAAACCGCCAGCGCAAACAGCCTTCCCGCCCTCTTTCCCGCTTTCCTCTTTCTCATTTGTACGCCTGCCTCCCAGTCAGCACTGTAAACAACATAATCTATATCATGTTGTTTACCTGCTCCGCCGGCAGGCTTTTACAGGGCCAAACCGAAAACTGTATTTCCCGTTTTTCCTGGATTTTCCGATGCAGGCTTATTTCCTCTGCCGTTTTTTTCTTTTTCCGGATCTGTCCTCAAAAACTCTTTCGGAATTTTCCGGAGTTTTTGCCGGAACATGCCTCTTTTTCATTGTGCTTCCGCCGGATCTGTGGTAAGATACGGGCAGATTCTATTATGTATTTACAACATGATATAGATTATGTGGTATATACAGTCAGACCCATCCGTTCTATCATTCTGCGGCGGGCGCGCCCGCTCTCCTTCGTATAGATTCTCGTCGTATTGATGCTGCTGTGCCCCAGAATATCCGCAAGCTTTACAATATCCTTTTCTATCTGATAAAAGATCTTCGCAAACAGATGGCGGAGATTATGAGGAAATACCTTCTGCGGGCTGACTCCCGAATTACCACAAAGCTTTTTCATTTCCCGCCAGATATTGCTTCGATCCATCTGTTTTCCGGATCGGGTCACAAACAGAGGCCCGGAGGTTATCCCCCGCTCTCTTCCATAGCGCAGCAGAGCCCGGCACAGATCTCCCGGCAGCCAGACCTGGCGCAGTTTTCCCTTGCACCGGACTTCCGCCTTTCCCTTTCCCGCAGCCTGGACGGTGATATAGGGCAGCTCGGATACCCGGATTCCCGTAGCTCCCAGAGTCTGGAGAATCATTTCCATACGGCGGTCTTTCTTCCGTCTGGTTTCCCGCAGAAGCTTCATATATTCCTTTCTTGTAAGCTCTCTTTCCTCCCGCTCGTAGAGTTCTTCCTGGATCCGGAAGGAACGCACCCGCAGCTCTTTCCATTTCATCCAGGAGAAAAAATGGTTCAGAGAAGCCAGCATGGAATTGGCGCTTCTGGGTTTGTAGCTGCGGCTCAGAGCCTCTTTCCAGCACAGCACTGTCTCTTTTCCCGGAAAAACACAGCCGGAAAATCTTCCAAAGGCTTTCACGTCCCGGAGATATTTCTGGATGGTATGGGGGCTTTTCTCTTCCTCGTGAAGCTGTCTGGCATAGGCGGCCAGAAGCTGTTCCGTAATTTCATAAAACATAAAAGGGTCCTCCTTCATACTATAACAGTTCATGGAAATCCATTACCTATTATAGTATCGGAAGAACCCCTGAAAATTATCTGCCTTTTTCCATTCGGAATGTTTCTATTATTTTACCTCTGCGTCGCCATAGTCGTTGCCCTCGTTGAAATTGCGGGCATTTTCCATGGTCACAACCGCGATGGCCTGCATGGCCTCACGTGTGAAAAATGCCTGATGGCTGGTCAGAACCACCTGCGGGAACATCAGCAGACGGGCTGTAATATCCTCAGAAATAGCCTCATCGCTCCGGTCTGTATACACATTGTCGTCCTCGCCTTCATATACATCCAGCGCTACCGCGTGGAATTTTCCCTGCTTCAGGGCAGCGATCAGCGCCTCTGTGTCTACCAGTCCGCCCCGGGCGGTATTTACCAGCATCACGGAGTTTTTCATCATCGCAATGGTCTTCTCATTGATGATATGGTAGGTGGACGGGAATAAAGGCGCGTGCAGGGAAATCAGGTCTGCCTTCTGGAACAGCTCTTCCTTGTCCACATAGGTCAGCAGCCCCTCATCCACCAGCTTCTGGTTTGGATAAGCGTCCCAGCCCAGCACGGTCATTCCATAGCCCTTGCAGATCCGGGCCATGCAGATACCGATCTTTCCGGTTCCGATGATTCCTGCCACCTTATTGTGCAGATCCAGGCCGAGAAGGCCGCTGAGAGCGAAGTTATTGTCTCTTACCTTATTATAAGCCTTGTGCAGATGGCGGTTTGCTTCCTGAAGAATTGCCATGGCATGCTCGGCAACCGCATAGGGAGAATAGGCGGGCACCCGGAGCACCGTGATTCCGTACTCCTTTGCGGCATCCAAATCCACATTGTTAAATCCGGCGCAGCGAAGCAGAATCAGACGGATTCCGTTATCATGGAGCTGCTCTACCACCGGTCTGGAGGCATCATCATTTACAAAAATGCAGACTGCGTCATAGCCCTTCGCCAGGTTTGCCGTCTCCGGACCGAGATTGGAGCTGAAGTACTTGATTTCCACATTGTATGCTCCCTCTCCCTTGTCCTTTTCCAGCTCACTGAAAAATATTCTGTCGTAATCCTTGGTTCCGAAAAAGGCAACCTTCAGAATACCAGAGTTCTTCTTTTCATTAAAGCTCTTATTGAGCACCTCCTGAATCGCCTCGAGAGTCTTCTCTTCATCTTCCCCTTCAATCTGGAAGGTCAGGACATCCCCTTTCACAGCTCCCAGAGCCATCAGCTCCAGTACATTCCGGGCGGAAGCCGTCTTTTCATCCGTGCTTACCGTTACCATGCTTTTGAAATTTGTGCAGCACTGTGCCAGCAGAGCACAGGGACGCGCATGAACACCTCTTGGATTTGAAACAACGTAAGTAAATTTCTTCATCGTTTACCTCCCAATGTCATATATCTTTATTATTTTCAAGAATAACATAACTATGCACTGCAGGGGAACCCTGTATAATGATAATTTACATCATAATCTTCACAAGTCTCGGCCGGAAGCCGCCCTCTTCCAGACGCTTTACGATCCGGTTCTTGTGTTCGGTTCCAAAGGCCTCTATCGTAATGCGGAGCTCCACGCCTTCGTTTCGGTTCGTGCTCACAAACTGATTGTGATCCAGCTTGATGACATTGCCCTGCTCCTCGGCAATCAGCTGAGCCACCTGCACCAGCTGTCCCGGCTTGTCCGGAAGCATGGTGGATACCGTGAAAATACGGTCTCTCTGAATCAGGCCGAACTGTACTACGGAGGACATGGTAATAATATCCATATTGCCGCCGCTTAAGATAGAGACGATCTTCTTGCCCTGTACATTCATATGGCGCAGAGCCGCAACCGTCAGAAGTCCGGAATTTTCCACTACCATCTTATGGTTTTCCACCACATCCAGGAAAGCCACAATCAGCTCATCATCCGTAACCGTGATAATGTCATCCACGTTTTTCTGAATATACGGGAAAATCTTTTCTCCCGGCGTCTTTACGGCCGTGCCGTCCGCAATGGTATTGACTGTGGGAAGGGTCGTCACCTTTCCGTTTTTCAGGGATACCTGCATGCAGTTGGCTCCCGCAGGCTCCACGCCGATCACTTTGATATTCGGATTCAGCATTTTAGCCAGCGTGGATACGCCGGTGCACAGGCCGCCTCCCCCGATGGGCACAAGGATATAATCGACCAGCGGCAGCTCCTTTACAATCTCCATGGCGATGGTTCCCTGTCCGGTGGCCACAGCCAGATCATCAAAGGGATGAATAAAGGTATAGCCGTATTCCTCGGCCAGCTTATAAGCATGCTCACACGCTTCGTCATAGACATTGCCGTACAGCACCACTTCCGCGCCATAGCTCTTGGTACGCTCTACCTTCATAAGAGGAGTGGTAGTCGGCATGACGATCACTGCCTTCACGCCGTAAGCCTTGGCCGCATAGGCGACACCCTGGGCATGATTTCCCGCGGAGGCCGTAATCAGTCCCTTGGAGCGCTCTTCCTCTGTCAGCGTGCTGATTTTGTAGTAGGCGCCTCGGATCTTATAAGCTCCTGTCACCTGCATGTTCTCCGGCTTCAGATATACCTTATTGCCTGTCTGCTCGCTGAAATACTGGCTGTACAGAAGCTTCGTCTCTATGGCGACCTTCTTTACCACCTCTGAGGCTTCTTCAAATTTCTCTAATGTAAGCATACTCTTGTCTCTCCTTTACTTATCCTGATGAAACAGCGCGTCCACAAATTCGTCCGCGTCAAACTTCTGCAGATCCTCAATGCTTTCTCCCACTCCGATATATTTTACCGGAATGCCCAGCTCTGATTCTATGGCCACCGCGATTCCGCCCTTTGCGGTCCCATCCAGTTTGGTCAGAATGATACCCGTAATGTCCACCACTTCCTTAAACTGGCGGGCCTGCTCCAGAGCGTTCTGGCCCGTGGTTCCGTCCAGCACCACCAGAGTCTCCCGGAAAGCCTCCGGATACTCTCTGTCAATGATGCGGTTGATTTTTCGAAGCTCCTCCATCAGATTTTTCTTATTGTGAAGCCGTCCTGCTGTATCGCAGAGCAGCACATCCGCGTGCCGCGCCTTCGCAGCACATACCGCGTCATATACCACAGACGCCGGATCCGCCCCTTCGCAGCCGCTGATGATATCCACGCCGGCCCTGTTCGCCCACTCAGTCAGCTGTTCTCCCGCTGCCGCCCGGAACGTATCCGCCGCCGCGAGAATCACCTTTTTCCCCTGGCTTTTCAGCTTTCCGGCCAGTTTTCCTACTGATGTGGTCTTTCCCACACCATTGACTCCGATCACCAGAACCACGGATTTCTCCTGCTCAAACCGGTAGGCTACCTCGCCCACCTGCATCTGGTCCCGGATACTGTCCATCAAAAGCTGCTTGCATTCGGAAGGATCCTTGATTTTCTGCTCCTTCACCCTTCGCTTCAGATCCTCCAGAATCGCTGTGGTGGCATTGATTCCGATATCTCCCATAATGAGGATTTCTTCAATCTCCTCGTAAAAATCATCATCTATCGCCGAATAACCGCTGAAAATATTGTCAATTCCGGCTGCGATATTTGCCCGTGTCTTGGCCAGGCCAGACACCAGACGGCTGAAAAAGCCTTTCTTTTCTTCCGCCATTTTTCATTCCCCCTGTCATGTCCTCTGACAGACCGGAGCAGATTCACGCCGGGCCGGGAAGGCCCTTACTCATCCAGCTCCTCTTCTATCAGGTTTACGGAAACGAGGGCTGACACACCCTTTTCCTGCATGGTGATTCCATACAGCCTGTCCGCGGCCTCCATCGTTCCTTTTCTATGTGTAATAATAATAAACTGCGTATTATTTGTCAACTTGTGCAGGTATTTCGCAAACCGTCCCACGT
>CALWAZ010000086.1 GCA_944375725.1 uncultured Merdimonas sp.
TGACGTCTCTGGTGACGCTGTACATGTCAATCGGGTTTGTCCTGAATGTCGGTCTGCAGCCGAAAAAATATTAACTTGGGGGTGTTCCTTATGAACATTGGACTAATCGCACATGACGCAAAGAAAAAACTGATGCAGAATTTCTGCATTGCCTACAGAGGAATCCTCTGTAAACATAATCTGTATGCTACCGGTACCACCGGACGGCTGATCGTTGAGGTAACCAATCTGAATGTGCACAGATATCTGGCGGGACATCTGGGCGGAGAGCAGCAGCTTGCGGCGCAGATCGAGCATAATCAGATGGATTTGGTGATTTTTCTGCGGGATCCGCAGAATCCGAAAAGCCATGAGCCCGACGTGAACAATGTAGTCCGGCTCTGTGATACCTACAATATTCCTCTGGCCACAAACCTGGCTACCGCGGAGCTTTTGATTAAAGCTCTGGACCGCGGCGATATGGAATGGAGAGAATTGTATAATTAGTCTAATCCCGGGAAATAACAGTTGAGTTTTTTGGGCATATAGACTATAATATGGTTATCTGATAGAGCGGCAGCGCCAGGTGGAGAGGCCCGTTTTGAAATCTCAGGCGCTGCCTCAAAAATATAGAGGACCCAAGGAGGATATGGCTATGGTACAGTTGATTGTAGGAAGTAAAGGGGACGGAAAGACAAAGCATCTGCTTGACAGAGTGAATGCTCAGATTAAGACCGCGTCGGGAAATATCGTATATCTGGACAAGAGCGCGAAACATATGCACGAGCTGGACAATAAGGTGCGGCTTATCAATGTGAAGGATTATCCTTTAAAGAACAGTGATGAGTTCATCGGCTTTGTATGCGGAATCATTTCTCAGGACTATGACCTGGAGCAGATGTATGTAGACAGCTTTCTGAAAGTCGCAAACCTGGAAGGACAGGATCTTACAGACGCGCTGACACAGCTGAATCAGATCAGTGAGCAGTTTAAAGTCAATTTCTGTCTCAGCATTTCCGTAGAGGAGAAGGACCTGCCTGAATTTGCAAAGGAGCAGGTAATCATTTCCTGCTAGAGATTGTACATATCAGGGGGCTGCCGCAAAAGATAACACTTTGCGGCAGCCTCATGCTTTTATAGTGAAGAGTGAAAGGAGCAGTGCCAGTGGCGGGCGGCAGAAAAAAGAATACGAAAATTGTCAGGTACAGGCGCCCGTTAAATATTGGCGTTGTATTTTTTGGTTTTATTGCGGTATATCTGATAGTCTGTATTTATATGTATTTTACCTCGGATCACATTTCCGGATACGAGGTCATCAAAGGAAACCTGGCCACGGACTATCATTATACGGGTGTCGCGCTCCGCACAGAGCAGGTTTACACGGCGGAGAAAGCCGGGTATGTGAGCTATTACGCGGCGGAGGGAGAAAAGGTATCCGTGCTTTCCACTGTCTATACGGTGGATGAGAGCGGCAGAATGGCCGAGCTTCTCAAGGAGAGCGCCGGAGAACTGAATCTGGACAAGGACGATTACAGCCAGATACGTTCGGATATCAGCTCCTATCTGAGCAGCTATTCGGATATGGATTTCGGCGAAACCTACAGTTTTAAGACGAATGTGGATTCCGCGATCCTGGATCTGATCAATCAGAATATGATCGATCAGCTGGACAGCGCGTCTGAGGACGCGGGGGCGCTTTTCACCAGATACAATGCGCCTACGGCGGGAGTTGTGGAATATTACATAGACGGCCTGGAAACTGCCTCGTCTGACTCCATTGATCCGAACTGGTTCGATGAGGACAGCTATGAACGGCAGGATCTGCGGGCCGAGGAGCTGGTAAGCGCCGGAGATCCGGTGTACAAGCTGGTGACCGAGGAGGACTGGCAGGTGGTCTTTCCTCTGGATCAGAATATGGAGAGCTATATTCTGGACGAAATGGCGGACAACCAGACCACTCACGAGGACGGGACGGTGACCCAGAATACGACCTATATTGAGATACGCTTTGATAAGGATGAGGAGACGGTCTGGCCTTCCGTGACAGTGGAATATGTGGATGGACAGGCTTACGGGGTGCTTTCCTTCGTGAATTCCATGGTCCGGTATTCCGGGGAGCGGTATCTGGACTTTGAGATTCTCCGGGATGAGACGATGGGCCTGAAGATTCCCCAGTCCGCGGTGACGGAAAAAGACTTTTTTGTCATTGATGCTTCCTACATCACCCAGTCGGAGGACAAGTCGGGATTTATGAAAAAGACGGTGTCAGAGGATGGCTCGGAGACAGTGGAATTCGTAAACTGTACCATCTATTACCGGGATGACCAGTATGCTTATGTGGACCCGGAGGAAGAGAATTTCAGTACTTCCGAAAAGCTTCTGAAAAGCGGAGACCTGCTGGTGAAGGCAGATTCCGCCGATTATTACCAGGTGGGACAGACACAGAAGCTGAAAGGTGTTTACAATATCAACAAAGGATATACCATCTTCCGGATTATTCAGATTCTATACGAAAATGAAGAATACTGTATTGTGCAGGAGGGGACCAGCTATGGCCTTTCCGTATACGATCATATCGTATTGAATGCCGATACAGTGACGGAGGATCAGGTGATTTATTAGGAGGAGTATGAAAAATGGTGGTTGAAAATCTGGAAAAAGTGGAAAAGAATATCCGCGCCGCCTGCGAGCGTGCGGGACGCAGCCGGGAAGAGGTGACACTGATCGCGGTCAGCAAGACGAAGCCTGTCTCCATGATCGAGGAGCTTCTGCCGGAGGGTGTCCGGGACTTCGGCGAGAATAAGGTGCAGGAGCTCTGTGAGAAATACGAGCAGCTGCCGGGAGATATCCGCTGGCATATGATCGGGCATCTGCAGCGCAACAAGGTAAAGCAGGTGATAGATAAGGCTTGCCTCATCCATTCTGTGGACAGCCTCAGGCTGGCTCAGACCATCAGCGAGGAAGGCATAAAGAAAGGGATCACGGTTCCGGTTCTGATCGAGGTGAATGTGGCAGGCGAGGAGAGCAAGTTCGGCGTGGCGCCCCAGGAGGCGGAAGGGCTGATCCGGGAGATCGCAGAGCTGCCGTCTATCGCGGTCAAGGGGCTGATGACGATTGCTCCCTATGTGGAAGATCCGGAAGAAAACCGTAAATATTTTGCCGGTTTAAGGAAATTATGTGTTGACATAAAAAACAAAAACATTGATAATGTATCTATGAATGTTCTGTCTATGGGTATGACAGGGGATTATGAGGTGGCTATTGAGGAAGGCGCCACCATGGTCCGCGTCGGGACAGGAATTTTCGGCGAGCGGGACTATACTATATGAAGATAGATTGGAGACCTGTATATGAGTGTAATCGATAAATTTCTGGATGTCATGAAACTCGGAGGAGACGACTACGATGATGAGTATGATGACGACTATGAGGATTTCGATGACGATTATGAGGATGAAAAACCGCGCAGACGGATTTTTGGGGCACGGAAGAACAATGAGGAAGAAGACTATAAAGAGGAAGCGCCGGTAAGGAGCAAGCCGCAGAAAGTGACACCGCTCCGTCAGGTTTCCAGAAGGCAGGGGAATGGAATGGAAGTTTGTGTAATTAAACCCAGCAGTTTTGATGATTCCAAGGAGGTTACGGAGACTCTGCTCAGCAACCGCACGGTAGTTCTGAATTTTGAGGGGCTGGATGTGGATGTGGCCCAGAGAATCATAGATTTTACTTCCGGTTCCTGTTACGCCATCGGCGGAAATCTTCGGAAGGTCTCTGCGTCCATCTTTATTGTCACACCGAAGAACGTGGATATTTCCGGTGATCTGCAGGATATTTTAAGCGGCACTCTGGATATACCGTCTGTGTATAAGTAAGCCGGAAGTACTATGACGAAGGAAGAACAGCAGCTGGAAAAGCGGTTCCTGGAGCTGGGAGAGACAGCCTGGCAGAAGGGTATCGCCGTATATTCTGATTTTTTAAATTTGAATGAACTGAATATTTTTCAGGAAACCCGTCCGAAGCTCTCCTATATTGTCACGGAAAGCTTCGGGGGTTATGAATTAGCGGAGCGTCAGATCGCGGTATTTCGGCCTGAGGCTCCCCTGTTTTGTACGGACTATCCCATTTGCTGCCTGAAAATCGCGCCGCTGCAGGAAAAGTTCGCGGAGCATCTGACGCACCGGGATTATCTGGGAGCAGTGCTGAACCTGGGGCTGGACAGAAGCTGTCTGGGGGATATTCTGGTGGAGGAGACAGAGAGCTATCTGTTCTGTCTGAAACGGATGGCTGATTTTATCTGTGATAATCTTGTCAGAGTACGCCATACGTCAGTCTCTGTCAGTCCGGTGGAAGCGGAAAACTTTCATTATGAGCCGAAATATAAAGAGGTGACAGGCACGGTGGCTTCCGCGCGTCTGGACAGGCTTCTGGCTCTGGCTTTCGGAGCTTCCAGGAGCAGTCTGACCGGTCTGATAGAGGGCGGCCGGGTCTTTGTGAATGGAAAGCTTGTCACCTCCAATGGATACCAGCCCCGGGAGGGCGATCTGGTGTCTGTGCGCGGCATGGGCCGCTTTCGGTTTCAGGGCAGCGGCGGACAGTCGAAAAAGGGGCGGGAGTATGTGACACTTCTGCGGTATGTCTGACAAAAAGAAAGAAACAGAGGCGTCTGGCGCCAGAAAGGATGAGAATCGTATGCAAATAGAGGGACGGGTTCTTCCGGTCCGCAGGGGTGGAGAGTTCTGCTACCCGATCCGGCTGGAACAGGATTTCGGAAAGCTGTCTCAGAGTGTGGGAGAGCTGGGAACAGAAAACAGAAAAATCTGCATTGTAACAGACAGCCATGTAGGTCCGCTCTATGTGGAAGCAGTCAGAGAGCAGCTGGCGGCAGTCTGCGGCCGGGTAACAGTCTATACGATTGAAGCAGGCGAAGAGCACAAGACTCTGGATACTGTAAAGGGACTGTATGAGCATCTGATCCTGGAGCATTTTGACCGGAAGGATATGCTGGCGGCACTGGGAGGCGGCGTGATCGGAGATCTGACAGGTTTCGCGGCAGCCACCTATCTTCGGGGAATCGGGTTTATTCAGATTCCCACCACGCTTCTGGCGCAGGTGGACAGCAGCATCGGCGGGAAGACAGGAGTGGATTTTGACAGCTATAAGAATATGGTGGGAGCTTTTCATATGCCCCGCCTGGTCTATATGAATCTGTCTGTGCTGAAGACCCTTCCGGATCATCAGTTTTCCTCAGGAATGGCGGAAATTCTCAAGCATGGTCTGATAAAAAACGCGGATTACTTCGACTGGCTTTCTGCCCACAGGCAGGAAATTCTGGAGCGGAGAATGGAAGCCCTGATGCCGATGATCGAAGAAAGCTGCAGAATCAAAAGAGATGTGGTGGAAAAGGATCCCACAGAGCAGGGAGAGCGGGCGCTTCTGAATTTCGGGCATACCATAGGACATGCGGTAGAGAAACTGAAAAATTTCCGGCTGTCCCATGGAGAGTGTGTGGCTGTGGGAAGCGCGGCGGCATCCTATCTGTCCTGGAAGCGGGGCCTGATTGACAGAGAGACCCTGGATCGTATCTGCCAGGTCTTTCAGAGCTTTTCTCTTCCGGTGAGGACGGACGGCCTTGACCCGGCCCGGGTGCTTGCGGCCACAAAGTCCGATAAGAAAATGGACGGGGGAAGCATCAAATTCATTCTGCTTCGGAAACCGGGAGAGGCCTTTGTGGATCGGACTGTGTCGGAAGCGGAATTACTGGACGCGATTACATGGATTACAGAGGATTGAAAAATGACGAGACAGAGATATAACCTGATTGGAATTCTGGCCGCAGTAATTCTGACTGCCCTGGATCAGTGGACAAAATATCTGGCGGTGCTGCACCTGAAGGGACAGAGTCCGATTGTGCTCTGGGAGGGAGTTTTTGAGCTCCATTATCTGGAAAACAGAGGCGCGGCATTTGGCATCCTTCAGGGGCAGAAAGCGGTTTTCCTTGTGTGTACCCTGGTGATTCTGATGCTGATTGCTTTTTATTACAACCGCCTGCCCGGGGAACGGAAGTTTTTCCCCATGCGTCTGGTTGCCGTACTTCTGGCGGCAGGTGCCGTGGGAAATCTGATAGACCGGATGCGGTATTCCTATGTGGTGGATTTCCTGTATTTTAAGCTGATCGATTTTCCTGTGTTCAATGTGGCAGACTGTTATGTGACGGTGGGAGCAGTACTGCTGGCAGTTCTTATCCTGTTTGTCTACAAAGAGGAAGATCTGGGCTTTTTAAGCCTGAAAAGACGAAAGGAACAAAAATGATGCCTGAGCTGGGAGAAGCGTATGAGGGAGAAAGAAGACAGTATGAGACAGACGCCTCGGAGGCCGGACAGCGGCTGGACCGGGTGCTGGCCGGACGGGAGCCGGAGATTTCCCGCTCTTATCTGCAGAAGCTGATCCGGGATGGCAGCGTGCTTGTGGACGGGAAGCCGGCCAAGGCCGGAGCAAAGCTTTCCGAAGGGACAAGGATCGAATTGCTGCTTCCGGAGCCTGCGGAGCCAGAGATTCTTCCGGAGGATCTGTCCCTTGACATTCTGTATGAGGACGGCGATGTGATTCTGATAAATAAGCCAAAGGGCATGGTCGTCCATCCTTCGGCGGGGCATTATACAGGGACTCTTGTGAACGGGCTTTTGTATCACTGCCGGGGAGAGCTTTCAGGCATCAACGGGGTTCTGCGCCCGGGAATCGTCCATCGGATTGACAAGGATACCACAGGCGTCCTGATTGCCTGCAAAAATGACCGGGCCCATAATGCGCTTGCGGAACAGCTCAAAGAGCATACGATTACCCGCAGGTACCGGGCCATCGTATGCGGCAATTTGAAGGAAGAGGAAGGCACCGTGGACGCTCCCATCGGCCGCCATCCGGTGGAGCGGAAGAAGATGGCTGTGGTGCGCTCCGGCGGCAAGAGGGCAGTGACTCATTACCGGGTGCTGGAACGGTTTGGAGCCTATACGTATATTGAGTGCAGGCTGGAGACAGGACGCACCCACCAGATCCGTGTGCATATGGCCAGCATCGGCCATCCGCTTCTGGGCGATGAGGTATACGGCCGGGGAAAAAATCCTTTCCATCTGGAAGGGCAGACCCTTCATGCCATGGTGCTGGGTTTTGTACATCCCTCTACCGGAGAATATATGGAGTTTGAGGCTCCGCTGCCGGAATATTTTGAAGAGCTGTTAAGAAAGCTGAGGCAGGGAGCGCATTGAGTTCCGGGATAATAAAGATAGAAAAACAGCCGGCGGAAAAGCTGAAATGGACGAGGAAAATTTCCTTGCTATTTCAGCCTGGCTGTGCTAAAATATATAAGCGCCGCAGGTAGCTGCGGACATCAGCCGGCGTGTCGGAATGGCAGACGAGGCAGACTCAAAATCTGTTGCGGGCAACCGCGTGCGGGTTCAAGTCCCGCCGCCGGCAGGATAAAAAACCCCTGGAAACCTTGATTTTATGCGGTTTCCAGGGGTTTTGGCTTTTCGCTTTTGTGAATGGAACTGGAAACATCGGTGATATCGCGGAAAGGATAAATGATAATGGTCCTGAAAAATAAAAAAATGATGCCTCCCCCTTGGCTGGCCCACCGGGAGATCGAGCGATACTCCATTGGCTGGCGCATGGGTTATGGTGAGGATTACATATACCGATTTGGTAATTGGCTGAATACCCTCTCGCCGGAAGAACAGGCGGAATACCGTGCCCTCTTTCCCGAGCCGGTGACCTGGAAAGGCTGGTGGGATAACGAGGACAGCGGCGAAGTGCTGAAACACGGGGGCTTTTGGGTGTATGCGTGGCAGCCAGAAGGAAGACCCAAGTATACCCGGCAGTGGATACGGCAGGAGCTTGCCGCCGGGCGGAAAAGGGAGCTATGCCTGTTCTGGGGCCACCAGCCTGCCCGGGACGGCAGTATCACCAAAAGCTGTCTCAGCCAATGGTGGATGGAGGACTTCTATTCCAGCGTAAACTCTTATCTCTGCATGGAACAATACATGATGGCGGGCAAAGCCGGGCTGTTTGGGGATCAGGAGATCCGAAAGGAGATTTTGGAGTGCAGTGATCCGCGGCAGATCAAAGCTCTGGGCCGCAGGGTGCGGGGCTTTGATCAGAAGGTGTGGGACAAGTTCAAATATGCCATTGTGCTCAATGGGAACTGGTGCAAATTCAGCCAGAACCACAGACTGCAGGAGTTCCTCCTTTCCACCGGGGACAGCGTGCTGGTGGAAGCCAGCCCTTATGACGACATCTGGGGGATCCGCCTCCCGGCCAGTTCTCCGGAGGCCCGGGACCCGGTGAAGTGGCGTGGACAAAACCTGCTGGGCTTTGCGCTGATGGAGGTGCGGGACGAACTGCGCCGGGTGACGCAGAATGAAATGCTGTGTGATTGGAGTACCGTACGGGAACAATGAAACTCTGTGTATTGGCAAACCACCGCCATATCGGCATGGAACAGTATAAAGGAGAATCAATGAAAGAACTGACCACTCTTATTGAAAATGATCATCCCGCGGCCTTGCTGGGCTGCCGGGGCAATTATGATATTGTGATACAGATAGATGAGACAACCGGCACCATGACAGGGTGGCATTGGTTCAAATGAGGGGAAATGGAATGATCGAGTACATCAAACCACAAGAAATGCCAATGCTTCGGGTTTTGCTAAAACTTTTGGCATCAGGCCGGTTTTGTGGTATAATGATCCGTAAGAAAACTTAGCGTTGGTGTACCAGGGGCGTATTGTCCCTTGTACACCGACGCTAACCTGAAGAGAGACGCAAATATGCAGAAATGGGCCCATGATTTGTCGTTGCTTTGCAGGGAGTTTTCCCTGCCTGTGAAGAGAGGAACCGCAGCCGGTGGTACCTGCGGTTCTCTTCCTGCGGCCTTTTCGCGTCCTGCGCCTGCCCGGTCTGGCTGACCGGGCAGGCGCAGGACTTTTTTGTACCCGGAGCGCATCATAAAAGCATTGCAGAGGGAGGATTCTGGTATGGAAACAGGAAAAACAAAATTCGCGGCTGACACCTCGGGAAGAAGCCTGGGAGACTGGGTAAAGGCTCTTCTGGTGCTGCTGCTGGGACTGACTATCGCCCATCTGGGAGTGACGCTGTTTCTGCTGTCTGAGCTGGGAACGGACACCTTTACCGTCTTTATCCAGGGCCTGTCGGTGGTATTCGGGCTGACAGTGGGCACCGTGCATGTGATTGTGCTCTGTATTCTGATGGCTGTGATGCTGCTTACCACAAAGGGTTATGTGAAGCCGGGAACTGTGGTATGCGCTTTCTGCGGAGGACCGATTATCGACCTGTTTACCTGGCTGCTGGGAGGACTGGTGAACGGGGAATCGCCTATGGCGGTGCGGATCGTGAGCATGCTGATCGGCTGCGTGATTCTGGCTCTGGGCATGTCTGTGGTCATCAACAGCAATGCAGGCACTGGCCCCAACGATCTGGTGGCGGTGATTCTGTCTGATAAGATTGAAGCAGTGGAATTCCGCTGGATCCGCGTGGCCTGCGATCTTTTTTTCGTGGTGCTGGGCTTTATTCTCGGGGGAACGGTGGGGGCAGGCACGATTGTGGCGGTATTTCTTACGGGACCTCTGGTGCAGTTCTGGCTCCCGATTACAAAGAAATGGATAAAGATTTGATAAAGGAGGTATTATGAGAACACTGCTGAAGAATGGAACAGTGATCAATGTGTTTACGGGAGAAAAGGAAGAGACGCAGGTTCTTCTGGAAGGAAGGCGTATTCTTGGAGTAGGCGATTACGGGGAGGAGGATGCGGATGCGGCAGAGGATCTGGCTGGAGCCTTTGTCTGCCCGGGTTTTATCGACGGCCATATCCATATTGAGAGCAGCATGCTGCTTCCCGGTGAGTTTGCCAGGGCGGCTCTGCCTCATGGGACCACGGCCATCGTGGCCGATCCCCACGAGATTGCCAATGTGTGCGGCAGCGAGGGTATCCGGTTTATGCTGGAGGTGAGTGAAGGCCTGCCTGTGACAGTATATCTGATGATTCCTTCCTGCGTCCCCGCTACGAAATTTGATGAAGCGGGAGCCCGTCTGGAGGCGGAGGATATCCGGCCGTTTTACAGTCATCCGAGAGTGCTGGGGCTGGGAGAAGTGATGAGCTACCATGCGGTGGCGGATGGGGACCCGGGAATGCAGAGAAAGATCGAGGACGCGCTGGAACTGGGGCTTATTGTGAACGGGCATGCGCCGCTTCTGACAGGGAAAAGGCTGGATCGGTATATTGCGGCAGGCGTCGGGGACGATCATGAGTGTTCTTCCGCGGAAGAAGCGCTGGAGCGTATCCGGAAAGGACAGAGGATTCTGATCCGGCAGGGCACAGCAGCCAGAAATCTGGAAGGGCTTCTGCCGCTGTTTGAGGAGCCTTATGCGGGCCGCTGCCTTCTGGTCACTGATGACAGGCATCCGGCAGATCTTCTGAGGGAGGGCCATATAGATGCTATTATCCGTCAGGCTGCGGCGGCAGGGAAAAACCCGATCACCGGCATCCGTATGGCGACGATTCAGGCCGCGGAATATTACGGCCTGAGACGCGTGGGCGCGGTGGCTCCGGGATATGAGGCGGATCTGCTGGTGCTGGAGGATCTGCAGAAGATAGCGGTAAGAGACGTGTATAAGGCCGGACAGAAGGTGGTGTCCGCCGGGAAAGTAAAGCCGTTTTCTGAGCCGCAGATTTCTCCGGAGCGCAGAAAAAGCGTCTGCGGATCCTTCCATCTGGCAGAGCTTCAGCCGGAGGATTTTCTGACAAAGAAGAAGGGAACCTGCCGCTGCCGTGTCATTGGGCTCATAAAGGATCAGCTTTTGACAGAGGAACGAATCCGCACACTGGATTTTGACAAGGCAGATGGCACAGATCCCGAACAGGATATCCTGAAAATCGCCGTAATTGAGCGCCATCACCACACAGGCCATATAGGCCTGGGATATATCGAAGGGACAGGTTTAAAGCGGGGAGCGATAGCCTCTTCCGTCTCCCATGATTCCCACAATCTGATTGTAATCGGAGCGGATGAGAAGGATATGGCCTTTGCGGCAAACCGCATCCGGAGTCTGGGAGGGGGCATGACGGCGGTGGCAGATGGAAAAGTGCTGGAGGAAATGCCGCTGCCCTATGCAGGCCTGATGACGGGAAAGAAAGCCCAAGAAGCGGCAGAGGAAAATGCACGGGTCAGAGCCAGTGCGCACAGTCTGGGCGTTCCGGATGACCGGGAGCTTTTTATGACGATGGCTTTTGTAAGCCTGCCGGTGATTCCCCATCTGAAGCTTACGACTCTGGGACTGGTGGATGTGGACGGCCAGAAGCTGGTGCCGCTGGAAATAGAATAGATTTGAAAAAGGCCCCTGCCGTAATTTCTCTGTAAGGAGAAGCTGCGGCAGGGGCCTTTTTGGATCTGGCTTTACAGCAGAGATTTTTTTCTCCGTTTTCTGTCAGCCAGGAAAATCACAAGCCAGCAGGCAAGGGCAGCTGCGCTGATGCAGAGGCCGGCCTTCAGGCCCGGTGTGCAGTAGGTAAGTTCGATGGTATGTTCCCCGGCCTCCAGGGCAAGGCCCATATACATGGTGTTTGCCGGGAAAAGCTCTGTTTCCTGCCCGTCTACGTACGCGGTCCAGCCCTCAGACCAGGGAATGGAAAGGCAGAGAAGCTTCTGTTCGGATACAGAGATGGTGCCCGCCACCTGATTGGTTCCGAGGACGGTATTTTGCAGGGCTTCCTGTCCCAGTTCCTGAATCTGTCCGGAAAAAGGGCCTACAGGCAGGGAGATGATTTCCAGGCTGTCAAAGGAATAGATGCCCGCGTAGGGGAAGGTCAGGACGGCCTGTGTCTGCCCGGTTTCGCTGTATCCAAGGTTGATCAGGTAGTCAGAGCGGTCAAAGGAGCTTTCGGTCAGGCCGGCGTAGTAGGAGAAATCCGTGTCCGCGTAATCGGAGGAGCAGTTCAGCGTGAAACGGGAAATTTTTGTGGAGAACCGGTCTTCCTCCCGGATCCGGTTCTGTTCATAACGGGAAAGAGAATTCCAGTCAAAACCGGAAAGGAGGCAGAAAGGCTCCGTGGTATATAAATCCAGGGTGGAGACGGATTCCGCCTTCATGCCTTTGATAAGGAGGTAGGTTTCACAGCCTGCGGGAGCGGAAAAATTGAGAGTCATCTCAGACTGGGAACCGGACACATAATAGCGCCCATCCTGTTCCAGGATGCCGTCTCCGCAGACACATTCATAAGGAAGGGAGGTGTCCTGGAAGCTCACCTCTGCCGGCCTGAAGCCGGCGGGAACCGTCTCGCAGACAAGTCCCTGAGCCAGCGCCTGCTGGCGCTGGATATAGGTCATGGAATCATACTGCTCCTTTGTGATATAGCTGTCGTAGGTATATCCCAGAGGAAGCGTGCAGGAGCTTTCCGACACATAGTAGCTGTCTCCCAGGTATTCGTAAGCCTGTGTGTTGGAAAAAGGATAGGGCACATAGCTGTTTGGATTTTCGGTCAGGTAATACCGGACAGAGGCCAGAGCATGGAGGATGGCCCGGTTGTCCACGTCATCGTATTTGAAGGCCCGCTCCGCGAAGGGAATAGCCAGCTCATCAAAAAAGCTGGTAATACGTCCGTTGGAAAGACTCCAGTAGTAATGAATGGTATGGGTCCGGTTGTTCAGACTGTCGTTGCGGGTGGGCACCATTTCCTGGGCATAGCGGAAAAAGCCGTTCTGATCCGGATAAAATACGCTCATCATGCCGGAGGCTGTCTGGGAGAGCTCTGTCATGCCGTTTCCCAGATCCACAAGACGGCTGGTATAGGAATCCCGGTTAATCCGGCTGTAGGAGATACCGTTGACGCAGATGCTGAAGGCAAGGAGAAACAGGACGGCGCCCTGGGCCAGTCTCTGTCCCGCGGCTTTCTGGGGCAGGAACGAAAAGAGGGAAGGCCCCATGCTGGCCGCGGCCAGTGTAAGAAGCAGGAGCGCAAGGCCCGCAAAGGCATAGGGAGAGCCAGCTTCCTGGAAAATGACCAGCAGAGCCAGATACAGGAAGCTTAAGAGCAGGATGCCGGCCTTTTCTTTTCCGGAAAGGCGGAAGAGATCCGGCCACAGACGGACCAGGATCAGGCACACCAGGAATGCGTATCCGAAGTCCCAGCGATTGGCCGCGTAGGAAAAGCCGTTCATCATGGAACCGGCAGCGGGCAGCAGGAGCATGACGGTCAGTATGAGAAAGGCGGCTTTCAGGCCAGCCAGCTGTTTCCTTTTCAGAAACAGAAGAAAGACGCAGAGCAGCACGGGCGGAACATACCCCAGGTAGGTCCAGCTGGAGGTATATTCCAGAGAAAGAAACTGATCCAGAAACTGCTCATAATAAGCGCGGCTGTAGAGCAGAGGATATGTGAGAGATGTGCTGGAACGGGAATCAGACAAAAACTGAAGGGCCACAGGAAGCAGGACCGCGGCGGATATGGCTGTTCCGAGAAGCGCGGGAAAAAGGACCCTTCCAGCGGCGCAGATCAGCTCCTTTCCCCAGTTTTCATGCCGCATTGTAAAGAAGCGGATTACGCAGTACAAAACAGTCAGGATGACAAGCATATAAAAGAAGTAAAAGTTGCTGAGGGCAGACAGAGCCGTCACTGCGGTCAAAAGATGATACCCTTTTTTCTGCATGGCCCGTTCAGCCCCCAGGAGCAGCAGAGGCAGATAGATCATGGGATTGATAAAATAAGGGTGCATAGCTGCAAGAGACAGGGCATAGCCGCAGAAGGCATAGGCCAGAGAGCCGGCCAGAACCGCGGAGCGTCCCTGCTTCATCTGAAAACAGAAGCAGGAAAAGGAGAGGCCTGCCAGGTACATGCGCAGAACGGCCAGCGCGCCGTAGAGAATTTCGGTGTAGCGTGCCGGGGTCAGGATGGAAAGCAGATTTAAGGGATCGCCGATCACATAATAATGAAGCGTGGTCAGTACATCCGATCCATAGCCGATGGAAAAGTCCCAGAGCGGAATAGACAGCCGGTGCTCGGTGATCAGCGTACGGAGAATGGAACGTCCCCAGTTTCCGATATACACAAGGGCATTGTAATGCTGCGTGAGGCCGTCGGGCTTCCAGATCATGGATTTCCCGTTATAAAGAAGAGGGGAAAAGACAATGAGGGAAAGCAGAAGAAACAGGGCGGTATAACACAGATAAAAGGCTCCCCGTTTTCTCAGAAAACGCGCGGAAAACGCGTTGTATTTTTCAAATCGTGCAGTATTCATAAAAAGTTCTCTCCTGGTGCTTTTAGATATAAAATCATCTTCTGGCAGAAACTTCTCTGCCTGGTATAAAATACAAGTTTAGTATAGAATACCGCGGCAAGAAATGTAAAGAATAATTTGCCATAATGTGGACACAACAGACAGCTCCAGACAAAACGGCATAGAAACAGGAAGCATAAAGATCCCATATTCTGTATATAATGGAAATAGCATAAAATACAGGAGGACAAGATTATGGCAAGACCCAGAACAAGAGCAAAAAAATCCTACGATGAGCTGCTTGAGGAAAACGCGGAGAAAATCCGGAAGCATACGGAGGCCCTCCAGAGCCTGGAGAGGGAACGCAAGGAGCTTCTTTCGGCGAAACGGGATGAGGAGCTGCAGGAGCTTTATCAGTACATGCAGGAAAAAGGGCTCTCGGCCAGAGAAATTCTGGAGAGTCTCAAGGACATCCATCCGGAGGAGATGGCGTCCTGAATTTAGTCCTGAAAGAGCAGAAGACAAAAAGAAAGCACAGTCTGCGGGCGCGTATGCTGTTTGCGCAATGCAGGGTTGTGCTTTTTTGCTGAGTTATGCTATAATGTCTGCGTTGGCAGTGGACAGTGGGCAGACAGCCGGGAAAGCGGCGCTCTGCCGGCACTGTGAATCATAAATGCGGGAAGCGGCCGGGAAAGGAGGAGTCTCATGACCTGTAAGGAAGCAGAGCAGATGATCATGCCTTATATCAATGATGAGCTGACGGACAAGGAGCTGGAGGCCTTCCTTGCTCATGTGTACAGCTGCAAATCCTGCTATGAGGAGCTGGAGATCTACTATACGCTGTATGCGGGGCTTGCCCAGCTGGACGGAGAAAATGAGGGCCAGGATATGCATAATCTTCTGCAGGAGGCTTTAAGCGTTTCAGAGCAGCGGGTACGGGGAAGAAAGCTTTTCAATATTTATTTCGGAGTGTCCCAGGTGCTTGCTGTGGCGGCCCTGGCGGTTATTATTATGACGGAGATACTGAGATTATGAGTGAAAAGATTTTGCTGGTGGACGGACACAGCATTATAAACAGAGCCTTTTACGGCGTGACAGATCTGACCAATTCGGAAGGTCTTCATACCAATGCCATTTATGGCTTTCTGAATACGCTTTTCAAGGTGCTGGATGAGGAAAAGCCGGATTATCTGACGGTGGCCTTTGACGTAAAGGCTCCCACCTTCCGCCATCAGATGTATGACGCCTATAAAGGGACGAGAAAGCCCATGCCGGAAGAGCTGCATGAGCAGGTGCCGGTCTTAAAGGACGTGCTCCATGCCATGGGGATCGCGACTATGGAAAAGGCAGGGCTGGAGGCTGACGATCTTCTGGGAACGGTGGCCAAGCGCAGTGAGAAAAAGGGCATGGAGGTGACGGTGCTTTCCGGAGACCGGGATCTCCTTCAGCTTGCCACGGACCACATCCGGATCCGTCTGCCCAAGACTAAGGGCGGAGTTACGGAGACAGAGAATTATTATACCCAGGATGTGATTGACCGGTACCAGGTGACACCTCCGCAGATCATTGAGCTGAAGGCGCTGATGGGAGATTCCGCCGACAATATTCCCGGCGTTCCGGGAATCGGGGAAAAGACGGCCACAAAGCTGATCGTGGAGTATGGAAATATCGAAAATGCCTACGCCCATGTGGAGGAGATTAAGCCGAACCGGGCAAAGGAGGCTCTGAAAGCCCATTATGATATGGCCCAGATGAGCAAAACCCTGGCCACTATCAATATTGACTGTGATTATGATTACGACTGGGAGGCGGCCCGCCTCGGAAATATCTATACAGAGGAGGCATACCAGCTTCTGAAGCGGCTGGAGTTTAAAAATATGCTGTCCCGGTTTTCCGTGGAAGCGCCCTCCAATGAAAAAATAGAAAAAAATTTCAGGCTGGTGGAAGACCTGGGAGAGGCGGAGAATCTTCTGACCCGGGCGGAAGGTGCCGGACGCCTTGCTTTTTCCGTGATTCGGGATAAGGATCAGGTACTGGCCCTTTCCCTTACTCTCTCGGAGAAAGAGACCTGCCTGATTCCCGTCCAGGGACTTGTGACAGAGGGCTGGCTTCTGGAGCGCCTGCTTCGAGCCCTGGAACATGTGGGAGAAGCGGACTGCCTGAGCCTGAAGGAAGAGCTTTCCTGCCTGACACGGTCTGCGGGCAGAGAGGTCCTTCTTCTGGGGCCGGATGCGGAAGAGGCGTTTCTGGACGCGGAGATCGCGGCCTATCTTCTGAATCCGCTCAAGGACAGCTATTCCGTAGAGGAGCTGGCTAAAGAGTATCTGGATCTTGTGATTCCCTCCCGGGCAGAGCTGTTCGGAAAGGACAGCCTTGCTCAGGCCATGGAAGAAAAGCCGGAGGAATTTCTGGCCTATGGCTGCTATGCCAGCTATGTGCTGTATCAGTCTGTGCCGGTGCTTCTGAAGCGGCTCCGGGAGGCGGGAATGGAGAAGCTTTACCGGAGCATGGAGATGCCTCTGGTATTTACTCTGTACCGCATGGAGAGAGCCGGCGTCCGGGTGGATGCGAAAGCGTTGAAGGCGTACGGGGATGAGCTGGGTGTGCGGATCGGAGAGCTGGAAAGTAAGATTTACGAGGAGGCCGGAGAGACCTTCAATATCAACTCGCCCAAGCAGCTGGGGACAATCCTGTTTGAAAAAATGGGTATGAAGGGCGGAAAGAAGACGAAGACAGGCTATTCCACATCGGCCGATGTGCTGGAGAAGCTGGCGCCGGATCATCCTATTGTGGCGGACATTCTGGAATACCGCCAGCTGGCTAAACTGAAATCCACCTATGCGGACGGCCTGGCCGGCTATATCGGCGCTGATGAGCGGATTCATACGACCTTCCAGCAGACCATCACGGCCACAGGACGCTTAAGCAGTGTGGAGCCGAATCTTCAGAATATTCCCATCCGCATGGAGCTGGGAAGAAGAATCCGGAAGGTATTTATCCCGAAGGAAGGCTGTATCCTGGTAGACGCGGACTATTCCCAGATAGAGCTCCGGGTGCTGGCTCATATGTCCGGGGATGAAAACCTGATCAAGGCGTACAGGGAAGCGGAAGACATTCACCGGCTGACAGCGTCCCAGGTATTCCATGTGCCTTTTGATGAGGTGACGGCTCTTCAGCGGAGAAACGCGAAGGCGGTCAATTTCGGAATCGTATATGGAATCAGCTCCTTCGGGCTTTCCCAGGATTTGAGCATTACCAGAAAAGAGGCCCAGGAGTATATACAGAAATATTTCGAGACTTATCCGAAGATCAAGGAATTTCTGGATGGCTGCGTGGAAAAGGCGAAAAAGGACGGATACGCGGAGACCATGTTCGGGCGCAGAAGACCGGTGCCGGAGCTGAAGTCCTCCAATTTCATGCAGCGCTCCTTCGGTGAGCGTGTGGCCATGAATGCGCCGATTCAGGGAACGGCAGCGGATATTATCAAGATTGCCATGATACGGGTGGACAGGCGTCTCCGGGAAGAAAAACTGAAATCCCGCCTGCTTCTTCAGGTGCATGATGAGCTTCTGGTGGAAGCGGAGGAAGGAGAACTGGAGCAGGTGAGAAAAATCCTGGCAGAAGAGATGCAGGGAGCGGCAGAGCTTTCTGTTCCGCTGGAGATTGACATGAAGCAGGGGATGAACTGGTATGAGGCCCATTGATATAGGAACCGGAGAGCAGAAAGCAGCTGATCAGAATCCGGTTTCCATGCATGTGATTGGCATTACGGGAGGCGTGGGAGCCGGGAAAAGCACGATTCTGAATTTCCTGAAAAGCCTTCCGGGAACCCGTGTGGAGGAAGCAGACCGGATCGGCCATCTGGTCATGGAACCGGGAACGGATTGCTTCCGGAAAATCCGGGAGCATTTCGGCGGGGGAATTATAAGCGGAAGCGGACAGATTGACCGCCCGGCCCTGTCCCGGATCGTCTTCGCGGACAAAGAGAAACTGGACTGGCTGAATCATGTGGTTCATCCGGCGGTAAAAGAATGGTTCCGGCGTGAGATCCGCGCGGAGCGGGAAAGAGGCCGTCTTGGGCTTTTTGTCATAGAAGCGGCGCTTCTGATAGAGGATCGGTATCAGGAGATCTGCGAAGAATTCTGGTATGTGTATACGGATCCGGAGCTTCGCAGAGCACGGCTGAAGGCTTCCCGGGGCTATTCCGATGAAAAGATTGACTCGGTGTTCCGAAACCAGCAGACAGACGCCCAGTTTCGGATGTGCTGCCAGGAAGTGATTGACAACAGCGGCAGTCCGGAGCAGACTGTAAAGCAGGTAAGAGAACTGCTGGAGAAAAAAGGATTATACGAAGGAAAAGGAGATTCATACAGATGAGAATGTGCAGTATCG
>CALWAZ010000087.1 GCA_944375725.1 uncultured Merdimonas sp.
AAGGTTACCTTTCCTTTGATCACAGGCATTTCCACTGCATCAGGAGCATCTTTTACAGCCACCGGTTCATCGATCGTCTCAAAGATCCTCTCCAGATAGGATATAGCTGTCAAAAGAGAATTGTAGAAATTGGCCAGCGTAGTGATCGGCGCCCAGAACCTGCTGATATAACTGGTAAACGCCACCATAACTCCGATGGACGCCGTTCCGGTGCCGCTTCGTATCCAGCTGACGATCACAACATAGAGGAAGATCGTCGTGACCATGGAGATCATATCCACCGTCGGCCCCATCATAAAATTATACCTTACCGCCTTCATCCAGGACTGACGGTAGCTGTCGCTGAGACTGTTGAATATCTCCCGGTTCTTCTCCTCTCTGACAAAGGACTGTGTCACACGCACGCCATTGATACTCTCGGAAATATAAGCGTTCAGGTTGGACTGCTTATTACTCTGGATCTGCCATGCCAGATGCTGTTTCTTCTTAATCAGAATTGTAAATGCCGCCAGTACAGGAAGCCCGCACATACACATCAGTGTCAGTCTCCAGTCAATTGCCAGCATAAAGACAATGATAAAGATCAGGCTACACAGATCTGTGATGGTGTTGATCAATCCGTTAGAAAGAAGATCACTGATATTATTCACATAGTTGACCACTCTCACCTGGATCTTTCCGTGAGGCCGGCTGTCATAATAAGAAAAGGGCAGCTCCTGCAGATGTTCGAACAAATCTGTCCTCAGCTGATGGATCACTCCCTGCCCCACCTGGCTGGTCAGCCGGATCTTAATCCTCAGCGTGATCACCGAGTACAGGATGATCAGCATACTCAGCCCGGAATACATAAAAATGCTCCTCATATCCTTTTCCGGTATGCTCCTGTCGATCACGTTCATGAAAAACTGCGGGATCAACATCGTCAGCGCGCTTGCGGAAAGCATCAGCACCGCCGTCAGGATCAGCTTTCCTTTATAAGGTATCAGATATCTCCCGACCCGGGCCAGCTGCCGGGCATCAAAGCGCTCCTCCATGATCTCGTCTACATCGTATTTATTTCTTGCCATGTTCTGTCACCCCTTTTCCGTACTGATGAGCAAATACCTGTGCGTAGTACCCGCCGCTGTTTACCAGCTCCCGGTGCGTTCCTCTCTCTGTGATCCGGCCATGCTGCATCACATAAATCTGATCCGCATCCTTCACCGAGGAGATCCGGTACGCGATAATAAAGACTGTGTGGTCTTTTCCGATATTCTTCAGCTGTTTCTGTATGTAAGACTCTGTCTCCATATCTACCGCTGAGGTAGTGTCATCCAGGATCAGGATCTCCGGATCCTTTACCAGCGCCCTGGCAAGTGATATCCTCTGCTTCTGTCCTCCGGAGAGGCCCACGCCCCGCTCGCCTACGATAGTGTCATATCCATCCGGCGTCTCCTTGATAAAGTGGTTGGCGTCTGCTGCCACAGCTGCCTTTTTCACAGTCTCAAAATCACAGTCCGGGCGGCCATATGCCAGATTTCCCTCAATGGTATCCGAAAAGAGAAACACATCCTGCATAGCCATACCGATCCGGTCCCGCAGCTTCTTCAGATCTGCCTTTCTCACGTCCACGCCGTCCACCAGAACTTCTCCTTCCGTTGCATCATAAAATCTGCACAGCAGGTTCATCAGGATGGATTTACCCGAGCCGGTAGGCCCGATGATCCCAATCGTCTGCCCCCTGCGCGCGTGGAAACTCACATCCCGGATGAGCAGCTCGCCGTCCGGAGCCCGGTAGGACACGTGCCGGAATTCCACATCCCCTTTTAATTTGTTATTGCTGTTTCTATTTCCCAGGTCGACATTTTCTCCGGCCCCGGATTTTTCCGTTTTGTTTTCTGCCGCTTTATTGCCCGCCTCTCTGATTTCTGGGTTTTCATTTCCAGCTGCTTCATTTTCTGCAACCTCGTTCTTGATGGAAGGCTCCACGGAAAATGTATCGTAGATTTTTTCCACGGAGGTCACAAAGCGCTGGATATCATTGATATACCATCCGGCCATGCGCAGAGGGCTGTTCAGCATCCAGAGATATCCGTTGACAGTCACCATATTTCCTACGGTTATCTCCCCTGCCACTGCCAGATATCCGCCGTAAAGCATCAGCACGACCATAAGAACATTGGAAAACAGCTCGAACACCGGTACATATTTTTCCCACACCCGGGCACACGCAAGCTCCGCATCCCTGTAGGCGTCGTTTTCCTTCTCAAACTTTTCCATCTCATAGTCTTCCTTGGCAAATGCCTTCACCACCCGGTTGGCGCTGATATTTTCCTGCACAAAAGCATTCAAAGAAGAGAACTGCCGCCGGATCCCCCGGAAGGCCGGCTTCACCGCTCTCATCTGAAGGACTGTAGTCAGCGCAGTAAACGGGAGAATACACAACATCCCCAGGGCAAGTTTAATATTTACCGTAAAGATCATAAGCAGCGCAAAAGAAAAATACAGGATATTTTCAAACACCGCATAGATAGTAGCCGCCGTAAAATTACGGATTGCTTCCATATCTCCCGTCTGCCTGGACATCAGATCACCGGTACGGTTCCGGTCAAAAAAGTGAAAATCCTCAGACAGCAGCTTCTCATATATCTCATCTCTCATTTTATAAATGATTCCCTGAGAGCAGATCTCGAAATTATAGGGCACACAGAACTTCAGTATACTTCTGGCAGCTGTAGCCCCAATCAGGATCATAATAAGAACAGGTAGTTCCTCATATTTTCCTCCCTGGATCACACCGTCTACGATCTCACCGGATATATTGGGACTGACGATGGCCAGCGCCGCCATCGCTGTTACGAGGACCAGCCCGAAGATTATGCGCGGGCGGTATTGTTTCAGATACGTCAAAAACCATTTCATCGGAGTCATTGTTCATACCCTCCCTTTCTTCTTTTCAGTAAATTTCTGTAAACAACATGATAAGGAATCCACCCCAAAATAAAATGTATTTTCTTGATATATTTTTGTATTATTCTGCATTATGTATTTACAAATCAGGGGTTTCAAACTAGAATATTAAGAACGAAAAAAGTGAGGTGTTTTCCATGTGCCAGCAGCAGTATGACATCACCTATGAAGATCTGAACCCGGTTTTTCTGTACACCACTCATGGGATCCGCCGTTCGTCAGAGCAGCCCCACAGCCATGATTTTCCGGAGATTGCCGTGATCCTTGACGGCACAGGCGAGTTCTGCGTAGACGGCAGCACTTTTCCTGTCAAAAAGGGGGATCTTCTGCTCTTTAACCCGGGCGTGATCCATCAGAGCAGACATATATCCGATACGCATCAGGCGGCCGAATTCTACACCGCTTTTACCAACCTGCGCTTCCGGAATATGGACGAAAACCATATCTGCTTCCCTGGCAAAACTTTCCTCCTGCACCCAAAAGAGAAAGTATTTCTCCAGATTTCCCGCCTGGCGGAAGCGATGATGTCAGAAGCCTGTCACACAGAGCCGGGACGTTACTTTATGCTGAAGTCTTATCTGACTCAGCTGATCCTGCTGCTCTACCGGGAGCAGGCCGGCTCCTCCAGCGCCGCCGGGACCGGGTATTACTTCGAATCTAACAATAAGAAATATATCGTAGAACAGGTAGTAGACTACTTTGAGCGCCATTTCTCCGAGAAGATTTCTCTGGACCAGATTGCGCGCAACATGTACCTGAGCCCATTCTATATCTCCCGCCTGTTCAAAAACGAAGTAGGGGATACCCCCATTAATTACCTGATCACCTTGCGTATGAAAGAAGCCAAACAGCTGCTTCTTGCCCGACCGGACGCCAGCGTCCAGGATATCGCTAAAAGCGTGGGCTATGAGGACGCTTACCATTTCAGCAAGGTTTTCAAGAAGCACTTTGGCGTCTCTCCATCCAACTTCAGAAAAAGCCGGGAAAAAATATAACGCACAGACATCTGATTTTCTCTGTCTGTGCGTTACATTTATTCATGCATTATATTTACATCTGAAGCGGCTGCGCGATATGTCCATACGCTTCAGGAAGCCGGTCCGCATATACCGGGTATCTTCCATACATTTCGATTTCCTTCTGCACTTCAGCTTCTGCAAAAACGATTCCTTCTTCCCATCCTGTACACGCTGCCTCTTCTCCAATAGGAGTAGGACGCGTAATGCGGCTGTGTCCACAATAATATACATCTCCCACTTTTCCAATCTGATTTGACGAGAGGAAGAAGACTGTATTTTCAGCAGAACGGACTTTATCGTACATGTTATAAAGTCCAAGATACATATCGTTGTCATCCTTTGCATCTGTATTGCTTCCTACAGGCCAAGCGGAGGGCATGGCTATTATCTCGGCGCCCTGTGCATATAATTCCCGCGCTGATTCTGGAAAAGCCTTATCATAACAGATCATCAGTCCGATTTTTCCTATCTCCGTATCAAATACAGAAAACTTGTGTCCCCGCCTGTAAATCGGTTTTTCAGGCGCTGTCTGGTGAACCTTACGATATTTTCCAACATACCCTTCCGGTCCGACAAGTACAGCCGTGTTGTAAAGGATTTCTGATTTCTCAGATTCACGCTCTGTCATACTCCAGACAATGTACATATTCTTCTCTTTTGCTTTGCCGATCAGAAGTTGTGTACTTGCTCCTTCTGGTATCAGCTCGGCATTTTCCAGCTGATATATCCGGTCCTCTTCCGTAACTTCCGGGAAACTCCGGGGCGGAGCCTGGAGCGACTGTTCCGGGAAAACAATAAGCCGGGCGTTTTTCTCCGCCGCGATATCAATATACTTAAAATATTGCTGAAGATTGGCCTCCTTGGAATAAACAGGTGTGAAGCTTGTTGTTGCAAGTGTAATTTTCATGACATGATCCCCTTCTCATAATTTTTGCAGGGAATCTATTTCCCGACAGAACCGCATGACATAACAGAGTGCCACATTTTCCCCGCATTTTGTTATTTCTTAATGCCCATCTTAGCATCCGTAATTGCCAAAGGCAAAAGAATAAATACATAAGAACCTGATAAAAGTGGATTCCATCTGATAAAAAGATCCTGAAATATGATTCAAATATTTCATAGCATCGCGGGTTCAAAAAGAGCAAGACATTTTTCACGCCTTGCTCTTAAAATCTCATCATATATTAGTTTTATTATCAGAAAGCTGTTTCTTACGAAGCGGACTCTTCCTTCAACTCTCTGATCAGGCCGATCCTGTTCGTCTTGAAGTGGAAGAACGGTCTCTTGTCAAGCTGAATGATATCTGCCGGACGCATATACTCATCCAGACACGCATCAACTTTATCCCTGATACTGTCGATTGAATATCCTTCCTCTAACACAACATAGAGATATGGAACGTAATATCCCGGATGATCTTCATCATCGATCAGCACAAAGAACTCATCGTCGATTCCTTCGATCCGTGCATTTGCTACTCTGTTTTCCATCGGGAGAACAGCCAGATCTCCGCCGCCGTAACGAGGTGCATATCCTCTGTTCAGAACATACATTACACCATCCTCGTCCATATATCCGAGATCTCCTGTATGAAGCCAGATATTTCCGTCCTCATGTTTCTGAAGAGCTTTTGCAGTAGCTTCCGGATTATCATATCCAAGCATATTTCCCGGTCCTGTCTTGCAGATCTCGCCCAGCTGATTATAAGTAAGCTCTTCCTGAGTACCCGGCTTAAATACACTTACCACACTGAGCGGCATGGGGATTCCAACGTTTCCATCTCTGATCGGCTTCGGAGCCATCGGAAGGGAAAATGTTGATCCCGCCTCGCTGCTGCCGTAACCTGTCGTAACACGGATGTTACAGTTGTGAGCATGAAGGAACTTTTCCATATTTTCCAGCTGAATATTATTGCATGCCTCACATCCCGGGCCTGCCGCAAGCAGGTGTGACATATCATAATCATCCGGGATGCGTCCGTTGCGCATTACATTCTCAATAAACATCGGAATGATCGGCCAGTTATTTGCTTTATATCTCATTAATTCCAGATCAACGTCCTCCGGATAGCAGAAGGGATCCATGATCAGCAGCTTGTTCGAAGACAGCGGAAGAAGAACCATGGACACCACAACAGCAACCAGTGCAGGAGGCAGACATGTAACCATCCAGTTCGGACGGAATTCCTCTGCTCCGCCATAGAAATTCATCTGGCAGATAATTCCCAGCATCGTTTCTGCTGAATGGATAACCTGCTTGGAAGGCCCGGTGGATCCACTTGTATATGCGCGGAACAGTGGGCGATTGATATCAGCCGGCGCCTCTACCGTTCCAGTATACGTTTCGCCCTGTGAAATAAATTCATCCCATGTCACCACAGCGGAACCGGCAGCACATTTTGAAGGATAGCAGTCATTCAGACATGCCTGCACGTGCGCCGGCATCTCATCCCTGCTTCCACTATGTACTGGGGAGAGAAGTACAATTTTTTCCACCTCACTGTTATCCAGGAACTCATGCATTTCCTTATTAGACATAAAGTCATGAGCAATAATTACTTTTGCCTTTGCTTTTCTGGCTGCTTCCACGTTTTCTTCTACGGTATTATCGCGGCAGAGAACAGACGCTCCAATCTTCTCTGCGCCAAGCAGAAGATAAAGAAATTCAGGTACCAGACGAAGGTACACCGGAATCTGATCTCCCTCACCGAATCCAATTGCCTTCAACGCTCTTGCGGTCTTATCCGCCTGCTCAAAAACAGTTTTCCAGCTGATATTTTCGCCATAATAATGTATTGCATCTACATCCATTCCCGGACAGCAGTTTCTGAGATACTCATTGATCGTACAGTTTGGCTCTTTGATCATCTGCATCAGCATGTCCGGATAGTACTGCATCCAGGGACGGTCAACGCTGGGTTTTCCACTCAACACTCTCTTATCACTCATAATCGTCACCTCATAATTTTTCATTTTCACAGTGCAATATCCTAACATGACTTTCTTCGTATGGCAAAAGAAAAATTTGAGTAAAAATGATTCATTTTGAGTAAATATTGGAAAATATGAATCACGCTAATTTTGGCTTATGGCAAAATTCTAAAATCAATGCTGTCATATACCTTTGTCTCTAACCGATCAAAAGGAATCGTCACCACGATACTATTCTCTCTCAGCTTTGCTGGATCCGATCCGAAAAGCCTAAGCCCGCCCCAAAATCCAGCATAAAATAAATTTGCCATTTCATCCGTAATCTATCTCGGATGGATAATCCGTGTGCCCTGATCCAGATCATATTCCTCTAGTTTTTGCTCTCTGTTACAAACAATCTTATGTGTATATGAAATGCCGGAACAATCGAGAATATTTTTCAGAATTTGATTTTCCAGCTGCAGCTCATTAATCTTCCTCTACTATAGACTAATATTTTTAATAGAGCTTCCTCATTCAGGTGTTCCTCTCTTATCAGTTCTTCCGCTTCTTTTTTCTGTTCTTTTTGCGCAAATTGATAAAATGCATCCAAAGCACTTGCTTTATCCTTTATTTCATCTAAAGACGTTTGATTAATAAAATCACAATCAAACTTTCCTTACTGCAATACAAACTAAAAGTAAAGATAATCATCACTCTCAGGCCATATATGGCGCTTTCAGCAGTTAACGTACGCAGGACAAGCACCTCCACGCAGAGAACGCCTTTTTGACCTTCTACAGCCTTTTTAATGTTCTGCTGCCTTGTGGAGCTTCTATAATCTACAGTAAATATTTGTAAACAAGTCTTTCTATCGTTCTGGTGTCCAGAACAATTTTCCCTGTCTCAAATGTAAGTATCAGCCGCTCGCCGGGATAAATGCCGTTTTCTTCATATGCCTGTATTTTTCTTACCGCATTCTGCGCATATACCGGGTCATCCATTCTTCCGTCATGCTCCCAGTAGATTTCCTGCTTTGTCTTTCTGGAAAGAAAAGTGAAATCCGGATGAACTGTACCAAAACGTTTTAAATACAAGGGGCATTCATATTTGTATAAAATACCGTTTCGGTAAAAAAAGTCTGCAAGGATTTTTTCTGATTTTGAACGCACTCGTTCACCTTTCTCTGTTAATATGACAGGCATATCTTCCCGAAATTCTTTTCTCTTGTAATCTTCAGCAGCCCACTTGTTTAATTGCTGTTCCCAGACAGGTTCAGCCGGCTCAATCAGCTTCTGTCTTTCAGGATGCTCAGCCCAAAAAATTTTTTCAATTTCTTCCTCGTCATAATCTTTTGTAATCCTTCTGATCTGGGACAACCTTTTTTCAGCAAGCTTCATTATCTTTTCATCGTAAGATTTCTGGGCCAGTCTGTACGCCAGTTTCTCCTTCTCTCTCGGAAGATATTCCCCATTTTTTCTCCCTCCCGGCACACAGTAATAATACTGAACGCATTTGTTACTGCTGGACAAACGTAGTTTCCCCAGCGGAGCATCTTTCAATTGTTCCGAAGTCTTCTGAAGTATCTTCTCCAGTCTGTCCTGCTCCTGTAATAACATTTCTCTAAGACCTGCCATATGAGTTTCCTTTCTATTTTTTTACATTTCCTGAATAAAACATGTCTGAAATAATAGACACTGTCCTGCTATAGAGTAACTTGTAATAATAACTTCTGGAATTTATATTGATTTACGGTTGTGAATTGATTTATAGACTGTAAAACCGTAGTCTTTTATTGCCATATACGGTTAAAATCAGGCGGGCTAGTATCTGAGCCGTATCCCGTTCCTGATTCTTACGGTTGAATTTGGAGTTTCTGATATCCGAACCGTATCCTCACCACGATACTTGCGGTTGAATTCTAGTTTCTGATATTTGAACCGTCCTCCCACCACAATTCTTACGGTTAAAATTCGAGTTTCCGGTATCTAAACCACACTCTCACTACAATTCTTACGGTTAGGAATTGTTTTTCTTGTTATAGATTCGTTCCGGCAGTTCATCTGTTACCAAAACTGCCTGCATATATATGAAATGATTTCAGATTTGTTTGAAAAATCCCGGAAGCCAACACTTCCGGGATAGAATATCTTTCGTAATCCTGCGCGAACGCTTTGATTAACGCTTGCTGAACTGCGGAGCTCTACGAGCTGCTTTGAGTCCGTATTAAACTCCTTTGAGCGCCGATTTTCCTTGGTATTCCGGGCTTTTCCGGCTTTTCAATGTTCAGTTGTCCTATTCCTTAACCAAGGAAAAT
>CALWAZ010000088.1 GCA_944375725.1 uncultured Merdimonas sp.
AGGACGCCGGATAACGTCCGGTAGAGGCAACTCTAAGGAAAGTGCAACAGAAATGTACCGCCAGGAAACTGGTAAGGGTGGAAGGGCAGTGTAAGAGACTACCGCCCGCCTGGTAACAGGCGGGGCACATGTAAACCCCGTCCGGAGCAAAGCCGAAACGAGACATAAGCCGGCCCGGCTGTCTCAGGTAGGCTGCTTGACTCTGCCGGCGACGGCAGAGCTAGATAGATGAACATCCACGACATAACCCGGCTTATCGCTTTGCCTGCATGAATGTAGGGTGCCCCTCAGGTCATTTTATGACTTGGGAGACACCCTCATATTTTTCCATATTATTTTATATTATATTGTAAAAATCTCAATCATCGGTCTCGTCATCCGGGTCCAGATCCCTGTCAGCACCAATATCCTGTGTATTCAGGGTGCGCCGTTTCATGCGCTGCTTTTCCGACTGCTCCAGAATGAAATCCTTAATGACTCTCGCGTTTTTGATATGTGTAAGCTCCAGACGGGGATGCGTCGTATCTCCCGTATTGCATACCACGGTTCCCAGTCCGAAGATTCGTTCCGGAAGGCTGGCATTCAGTGTCACATCCTGAATTTTGTACATGTAACAGTCATTTTCTTTCCGGTTCAGAAGTCCTTCATCTATGGTTACCAGCTCATCCTTGATGGTGTAGGTAGTGAAGGTAAAGGGAAGGCCGAAAAACACCCATCTTTTTCTTTCTTTAAATATCATGCTTACTCCTTTCCGCAGCCTGCTGTGCCGCTGATTCCGACACCGGTTTTCCGCATGTATGAACCTGATACAAGTATATCGGAAAAAACAGATATTTGCAAAAGATATTTGTTGAAATCCGGCGGGTTTTGATGTAACATAGTACGAGATGAGCTCCGGGCCGGATATATGGCGTATCCGGAGGCCGGAAGCGACAGTAAAAGTGGGAGGTATATATGAGACATCTGATGAGCCCGCTGGATTTTTCTGTGGAGGAGCTGGATGGTCTGCTTGATCTTGCCAGTGATATTGAGAAGAATCCCGCAAAATACGCACATGCCTGTGACGGAAAGGTTTTGGCGACGCTGTTTTACGAGCCGAGTACAAGAACAAGATTGAGTTTTGAATCTGCCATGATCCATCTGGGCGGCCAGGTCTTAGGTTTTTCCAATGCGGCATCCAGTTCCGCTTCCAAAGGAGAAAGTGTTTCCGATACAATTCGTATGGTTTCCTGTTATGCTGATATATGTGCCATGAGGCATCCGAAGGAAGGAGCGCCAATGGTGGCTACTGCTGTTTCTTCAATCCCTGTAATTAACGCAGGCGATGGAGGACACCAGCATCCCACGCAGACGCTGACAGATTTGATGACAATCCGTTCCCTGAAAGGACGTCTGGGAAATCTGACTATCGGTCTGTGCGGCGACCTGAAATTTGGCCGTACCGTTCATTCCCTTATCAAAGCATTGGTACGCTATGACAATATCAAATTTGTCTGTATTTCTCCGGAGGAGCTTAAGCTTCCGGATTATATCCGCGAAGACGTGCTGGACGCAAACGGACAGACCTACGAAGAGGTGGAACGTCTGGAGGACGTCATCGGGGATCTGGATCTGCTCTACATGACAAGAGTGCAGAAGGAACGTTTTTTTAATGAAGAGGATTATGTACGTCTGAAAGATTTCTATATTCTGGACAAAAAGAAAATGAAGCTGGCCGGTCCTGACATGTTGGTGCTTCATCCGCTTCCCAGAGTTAATGAGATTTCCGTAGAGGTGGATAATGATCCGAGAGCCGCGTATTTCAAACAGGTTCAGTACGGCGTATACGTCCGTATGGCCCTGATTCTCACACTTCTGGAGGTGAATGTGTAATGGGAAAGAGCGTATTGAATGTAGGACGGATTTCCGAAGGCTTTGTGCTGGATCATATCCAGGCCGGCAAGAGCATGGAGATCTACAAGTATCTGAATCTTGATAAGCTGGACTGCACAGTAGCCATCATCAAAAATGCCCGCAGCGCTAAAATGGGAGTGAAGGACATCATGAAAATTGAGTGTCCCATTGATTATATTGATTTGGATGTTTTGGGCTTCATCGATCACAATATTACAGTGAATATTGTAAAAGATGATAAGGTGGTGGAGAAATCTACGCTGACGCTTCCAAAAGAAATCCGCAATATCATCAAGTGCAAAAACCCCCGCTGCATCACATCCATTGAGCAGGAACTGGATCAGGTCTTTATTCTGACAGATCCCCGCAAGGAAGTGTACCGCTGCAAATACTGCGAGGAGAAATATAAGAGAAAATAATAGATAATAATAGATGATATTAAAAATAAGAGTATCCGTCAGGTTTTGATGGATACTTTTATTTTTGTGGGATCGAAAATGATTGAAGAGGGATAAATGGATTGACAAGAAAACTTGGCGATGATAGGATATAGATGTAAAGAAAACTTGGCATAACGATATTCGATTTATGGGGTGAGTTTATGAATAAGGAAGAGATTCTGGAAAGAAGCAGACAGGAACAGAACGATGAGGGAATGATTGACGCGCAGAATAAAGGAAATAAGCTTGGAATCATTATATTTACGGCATTGTTTTGCTTCTTCGCTGTATTTAATTTTGTGTTTGATCAGAACAATGATCTTCTCATGATTATGTTTGGAAGCTTTATAGTGGCGGAAGCTTTTGAAAAGTACAGATTTACAGGAAAGAAAAAGTTCCTTCCATGGATGATCGGGGGAATCTTCGTTATATTGCTTTTTTCCATACATTATATAAGTAAGGTTGTGAGCGCGTTGTGAATGAAAAATTAGTTTTGAAAAATCATCTGAAGGAAGCGAGGATGGAAAAACATCTGTCTCAGGCCCGCCTCGCGCAGATGGTGGGGGTTTCACGAAACACCATCAGTTCCATTGAGACAGGGCAGTTCAATCCCACTGCCAGGCTGGCCCTGATACTGTGCATTGCTCTGGACAAGAAGTTTGAGGAATTGTTTTACTTTTAAGAAAAAGCCTGGGCGGAGAGCTGTGCGCGGATAGAAAAAGCAATTAAAAAAGCAGGCCGTCAGTTTTAAGACGCTCCTGCATTATTTTCGAGGGAGTGGGGCTTCTTTGCAGAAGCCCCTGAGTGTTATGAATGAAATACTGATATGTGTTCCTGCTACGATTATTAATATACCAGAGAATTAAGGACAAAGTGTGTCCAGTCTCTAAAAAAAATATAACCATAATTAAGAATTTCTTAGGAAAACAGGAAGAAATTAAAAAGATATTCCAGACGCCGGAGAGCGCCTTGAGGAATATCTTTTTTTGTGGAAAAATAAGCCAGACAGAGCTGAAAACAGGTATGAAAAACGAAAATAACCGCAAACTGAGAAGGACGGCTGCGCCATACATTGATAAAGGAGGTTTTGAAAAGAATGGAAGAAAGACGGATTACAGAAGCTGTCTTGCTGCACTACAGAGAGTACCTGGAGGAGGAAGAGAAAAGTCCTCACACAATAGAAAAGTATTTGAGAGATATCCGGTTTTTCCGCACCTGGCTGTCAGAACGTTCCGTGAGCAGACAGGAACTGGCGGCTTACAGAGATTCGTTAAAAGAAATTTATGCTGTACAGAGCATCAATTCCATGCTCTCTTCCATAAACAGCTTTCTGCGGTTCTGCGGCTGGACAGACTGCTGTGTTCGGCAGATACGCGTGCAGAAGCAGATCTTCTGCTCCCAGGATAAGGAACTGTCCAGGGATGAATACAGAAGGCTGGTGGAAGCTGCCAGAAGAAAGAAAAAGGAGAGGCTGGAGGCGGCGCTTCAGACTATCTGCGCCACGGGAATCCGCATCAGCGAGCTTTCTTTTATTACGGTGGAAGCTGTATACCGAGGCTTCACATCCGTGTCCTGCAAGGGAAAATGCCGTCAGATTTTTCTGCCCCAGAAGCTTCAGCAGCTTCTGAAACGGTATATTCGCAAAAGGAATATCAAAAAAGGACAGGTCTTTGTGACAGGAAGCGGAAAACCCTGGGACAGAAGCAATATCTGGAGAGAAATGAAAGCTTTGTGCCGGGAAGCTGGAGTCATGCCTGGAAAGGTCTTTCCCCATAATCTGCGCCACTTGTTTGCAAGAACTTACTACAACATGAAAAAGGATATCGCAAAGCTGGCGGATATCCTTGGGCATTCCAACATCAACACGACACGGATTTATATTGTTTCAACAGGAAGGGAGCATCAGCGGCAGATAGGCCGGCTGGGACTGGTCGTATGAAATAAAAAAACAACATAAT
>CALWAZ010000089.1 GCA_944375725.1 uncultured Merdimonas sp.
TATTCCTGGAGAAAGATTCCCTGCTCTGTGGAAGGGATCCGCGATGCCTATGTGATTCACGCGGTTCCGCCGGCGGAGCTTCTGCAGAAGGATCATCCCTGGGAAGAGTGGTTCTTCCAGTTTGACAGGCCGGAGCACCATGTGCTGTTTCTGAAGAAACAGAATTTCTGCACAGAGGAGATTTTCATTCCGGAGGACGATAAGGATCATCCGGAGGAGGCCTGCGGAAAGACCTGGTATTATTACTGCGATACGGAGAGCTATCCGCATTTTGCGGGACGCCGCGGGTAAGAAGCCGGAGCTGGAAGGCCCAGGAAAAATATAAGACGGAAAATCAGAAAACAGAAATAAAACTGTACAGCGGAAAGCAGGACAGTCCATAAAGGCTGCTCCTGCTTTCTTTGTCTTTTCTTTCACAGAGAAGGACTTTCCTGCTTCAGCGCAGTACAGTTCCTCGATAAATAATTGTGCAAAATGCATAAAAAATCGGGCGGATTTTTGACACTTGAATCTAATTTCACAAAACTTTACCTGCAAAATGAAATTAATTTCATAATCACGTCAAATAATTGACGAAATTTCAAAGATCACCTATGATACAGGTAACACGTGTGAATGAAATATACAAATGAGCCGTATCGGCAGACAGACCGGGAAAAGAAAAGGATGAGGCCTGGCCGCCAGCTTCTGTCAGCCAGTGTACGGCGGCTACAACACCAGAAAGTGGGGAAAGATATGAATGTAATAATTAATATCTGGAATGTGCTGTTTAACAATGTGTTCGCACAGCCAGCTATCTTTATCGGTCTTATCGTAGTGGCAGGTTATGCGCTGCTGAAACGGAAATGGTATGAGATTGCCGCGGGATTCATCCGTACGGTGGTAGGATATATGATTCTTCAGCTGGGCGCCAGCTCTCTGAAAAATACCGTACAGCCGCTGCTGGACGGCATTCAGCAGAAATGGGCTATGAACGCGGTGGTTATTGACCCGAACTTCGGTCTGACAGCTGCTCAGAGCGCTCTGGAGAGTATCGGAGTGACCACCTCTTTTGCCATGATCACGCTGCTGATTGCTTTTGTATGGAATATTATTCTGGTATTTTTCCGGAAATTCACAAAGGTGCGTACACTGTTTACCACAGGACACATTATGGTAAAGCAGTCTACCGTAGCGACCTGGATTATTTTCTTCCTGATTCCGGATCTGAGAAACATGGGCGGAATCGTTCTGGTAGGTCTTCTGTGCGGAACCTACTGGTCCGTATTCTCCAACCTGACTGTAGAAGCTACACAGGAACTGACAGACGGCTCCGGCTTTGCTATCGGACATCAGCAGATGCTGGGCGTATGGTTTGCGTACCGTTTCGGAAAATTCTTTAAGGGAAAGAAGAAAGACGGCGAGGAGCACAAGAAGGAGCTGAAACTGGGCGGAGCCATGAAGGTTCTGGACGACTATGTGGTTTCCACTACTCTGATTATGCTTCTGTTCTTCGGAACGATTATGGTGATTCTCGGTTCCGATCTGCTGAAAGAGCTTGACGCGGCAAATTACACAGCCGGCCTGTCCTTCCCGGTATACATCTTCCAGCGCTGCGCGTCCTTCGCGGTATCTCTGGTTGTACTGAAGACCGGTATCCGGATGTTCGTAGGCGAGATGGTAGAGTCCTTCGAGGGTATCTCCGGTTCTATCCTGAAGGGATCTCTGCCGGCAGTAGACTGCGCGGCTACATATTCCTTTGGCGATTCCAACGCAGTGACCCTGGGCTTCCTGTTTGGAGCTGTGGGACAGCTTATCGCCATTGTGGGCCTGCTGGTATTCAAGTCCCCGCTGATGATTATTCCCGGGTTCGTGCCGCTGTTTTATGACAACGCGACCATTGGTCTGTACGCAAACATGAAGGGCGGCATGAAGGCTCTGATCGCCTGCTGTGTGGGCTCCGGTCTTCTGCAGGTTCTGGGCAGCGCCTTCGCTATCAACCTGTTCCAGATGGGCAGCTTCGGCGGTTATGTAGGAAACCTTGACTGGGCGACCCTGTGGCCGGCCATGGGCGTGGCAATCAAGTATCTGATGGTGCCGGGCGCGGTTCTGTGCATTATCGCGATGCTTGTTATCCCCCAGGTACAGTACCGCAAGAATAAGGAAAATTATTTCAACCTTGGCATGGACGACGAGGATTAATAGGGAAGCAAAACGCATTTTCATTTGAGAAAGGATGTTGAAAGATATGTTAAAAGTACTGGTTGCATGCGGATGTGGAATGGGAAGCTCACAGCTTCTGAAAATGAACTGTTCGAACGTACTGAAGAAACTGGGTGTGGAGCACACAATTCATCACACCAGCATAGATGAGGCAAAGTCCACGGCCCACGACTACGATCTGATTGTGGTGGGAGAAAACTTTGTGGACAGCTTCAATGTGAAGGAAGGAACCAAAGTCATCGGTCTGAAGAATCTGATGAATAAAAAAGAGCTGGAGACGAAGCTGAAGGAAAGCGGAATCGCTGGCTGACGGAAACCGGCCGGATGGAGATCCGGCAGACGGGAAGCGCGTTTACAGGACATATACTGACAGGACAAAACTGACCGGATAAAGGAGAAGAAACAGGAATGAGACAGATGGACGACGAAGAACTGGCTGTGATTGCGGAGATTGCGCGGATGTATTACGTGGAAGGCATGTCCCAGCTGGATATTGCCAATATGCTGTTCTTCTCCAAGGCCAAGGTATCCCGGGCGCTTCGGATTGCCCGGGAGGAAGGCATTGTGGAATTTCACATCAACTATCCGCTGAAGCGGTCCATGCGCCTGGAATCGGAGCTGAAGCGAAGGTTTGGGCTGAAGGAAGCGCTGGTGGTCACAGACCTTTACAGCAGTCAGAATACGGATATTTCCATCAAACGGATCGGTGAGATGGCAGCCAGCTATCTGAATGAAATTCTGAGGGATGGAGATATGATCGGCCTTTCCTGGGGAAGGACCATGTATCAGACGGTGCGTCAGCTGAAGCCCTCGTCCCCGAGAAAGATTCAGGTGATGCAGCTGGTGGGAAATTCCACGGATGCCTACAACAGCCAGGAGCTGGATGTGACTTCACTGGTTCAGCGGATGGCCCAGGCCTTTCAGGGCACCGCGACCATGCTTTACGCTCCCATGTATATCAACAGTGACATTGTGCGCAGGGAGCTGATGAAGGAGCAGCTGATACAGAAGGCCCTGGATAAAATCAATCAGGTGGACTATGTGCTTACCGGAATTGCGGATGTGTCTCTGGACGGTTCCCTGAACAGCTGGGCAGGGTACCTGACGGAGCAGAAGAAACGGGATCTGATCAAAAAAGGAGCGGTGGGCTATCTCTGCGGATATTTCTTTGACAGAGACGGAAACAAGCTGCAGGACCCCATCAATGACAAGATAATCGGAATTCCATTTGAAAAACTGAAAAACGGCCCACGGGTTATCGCGGCCGCGGGAGGCGTGGACAAGACGCATGCAATCTGCGGCGCTCTCCGGGGAAAGCTGATCGACTGCCTGATCACGGACAGCCGGATTGCGGAGAAGCTTGTGGGAACCCAGGGCAGCTGAAAGAAGGCTGCCCAGAGAGGAGATAACATGTCAGACAAGATTTCTTACAGCTTCAGCGAAAGTCTGATCAAGCGGCAGGCCGAAGCCGAAAAGCAGATGCTGGCAGAGTGGAAAAGCGGCAGCTACACGCTGGAAGAGCCGCTGATAAAACTGAATCCGTATCTCATCAATCCTCTGGCGGCTGTGGTGCTTTTTACCACAGAGGAAGAGACGGCCGTCACGGTTACTGTATACGGAAAAGAAGAACGGGGAAATATCGTACATACCTTTCCGAGAGCCAGGGAGCATGTGCTCCCGATCCTGGGACTGTATCCGGACTGCGAAAACCGGGTGGAGCTCAGGGCTTATGAAGGACGCTCCCGGGAAATCACCATAAAGACAGAGCCCTTGAGCAAAGACGCTCCGAAGCTGTGTTATATGAAGACGGAGCCGGAATATACTTCACAGGATTTGATATTTGTGACACCGTCTCTGAACGCCCTGGCTACCGGTTTTGACTACCGGGGAGATGTCCGCTGGCATCTGACTGTGCCGGTGGTATTTGACCTGAAGCGCCTGAAAAACGGAAACTTCCTGATTGGAACAGAGCGGGTGCTTCAGATGCCCTACTATATGTCTGGGCTTTATGAGATGACCATGGCCGGCAAGGTGGTGAAGGAGTATTCCATTCCGGGCGGCTACCATCACGATCAATGGGAGATGGAGAATGGAGACATTCTGGTGCTCTCGGAGGACCCGGATTATGTGACCGTGGAGGATGTGATTGTTCTTCTGGACCGGGAGACCGGAAAAGTGAAGAAGAGATGGGATTTAAAAGACTGCCTGACCCCGGGAGAAGGTCCCTCGGGCGGCTATACAGACAGAGACTGGTTCCACAACAATGCCCTGTGGTATGACAAAAACACGGATTCCATCACCCTGTCCGGCCGCCATACAGACAGCCTGATCAACATTGATTATGAGACCGGAAAGCTCAACTGGATCCTGGGAGATCCGGAGACCTGGCCGGAAGAGAGACTTAAATATTTCTTTAAGCCTGTGGGCGGGGGAGATTTCGACTGGCCCTATGAGCAGCATGCCTGCCTGGTGACGCCCAATGGAGATGTGATGTGCTTTGACAACGGCCATTACCGTTCCAAGATCCGGGAGAAATTCCGCCTGAATAAGGACAATTTCTCCAGAGGAGTGCTTTACCGGATCAACAGGGAAAACATGACCATCGAGCAGCTCTGGCAGTACGGCAAGGAGAGGGGAGAGGAATTTTTCTCCTCTTATATCGGAAATGTGGAATATTACGGTGAGGGCCATTATCTGGTCCACTCTGGAGGAATCCAGTATTACGGCGAACATGCCTCCGAGAAGCCGGCGGCGCTGATGAAGGATGACCCCAATGTGCGGGCGGAGAGCATCACTGTAGAAGTGCTGAATGATAAAGTGATTATGGAAATGAAGATAGAAGGAAACTTCTACCGGGCTGAGAAGCTGCCCCTGTACCATGATCAGGAGAACCTTCCTCTGGGAGAGGGAATCCGTCTGGGAGAGATGGGCGTGACGCCGGAATTCGATACGCTGATTCCCATGGAACCCTGCGGAGAGCTGCTGCCTTACCGTTATGAGGCCCAGATCATAGAAGAGGACGATCGTTTTACTTTCAAGGCCATTTTTGAGGGCGGCCAGCTGGTAATGCTCATGCTGGAAAATGAAGAGGAAGAGCACGGCTATTTCATTTCCACAGCCAAGAACAAATTCAATGCTCTGTGCTGCGGCACCTTTATAGAGAATGACCCCAGAAGCATCACCTTAAGCGTCAATAAGGCGGGCCTGAAGGGCACCTTCGATGTGCGGGTGATTGTAGACGACAAGAAGTTTGACACAGGTATTCAGATTACCTGCTGAGCGGGGAGGTTTGGAAAATGGCAGATTATGATCTGGTGATTATCGGAAGCGGACCGGCAGGCATGACAGCTGCCATTTACGCGGTCCGGGCGGATCTGTCCGTGCTGATGCTGGACAGGCTGGCGCCCGGAGGCAAGATTATCAATACAAATGAGATTCAGAATTATCCGGGTGTGGGAACCATAAGCGGAGCGGATCTGGCGATTCAGATGTTCCAGCATACCCAGGAGCTGAATGTCCCCTTTGACTATAAGACGGTCAAAGAGGTCCGGGTGGGAGAAGACGGCGTAAAGACCATTCTCTGCGAGGAAGAGGGAGCGGTTTACACGGCCCACGCAGTGATCCTGTGTACGGGAACAGACTCCAGGACTCTGGGAGTGCCGGGAGAGGACAGCTATATCGGAAATGGAATCAGCTTCTGCGCCATCTGCGACGGCGCGGCCTGCAAAGGAAAAGATGTGGTGGTGCTGGGCGGCGGAAACTCCGCTGTGGAGGAGGCTGTCTATCTGGCAGGCATGGCAGAATCTGTCACAGTGGCGGTGCGTTCCTGCCTGAAAGCAGATCCGGCCGCCTGCGATAAGCTCCGTTCCCTTGAAAATGTGACAGTTCTGGAGGGCTGGAACGCGGCAGAGTTTTACGGGGATGGAAGCCTGAAGGGCGTGCGCCTGAAGGAGGTTTCTACCGGAGAGGAGCGCAGCCTGGACTGCGCGAAAGTCTTCGAGTACATCGGACAGATTCCGGCCACAGACTGCTTTCAGAATCTGGGAGTTCTGAATGAGGCGGGCTATGTGGAGGCAGACGCCATGATGCGGACCCGGGTTCCGGGTATTTTCGCGGCCGGTGACTGCGTGGTCAAAAATCTGCGCCAGGTAGTTACAGCCTGCGCGGACGGCGCTATCGCGGCACAGAGCGCGGCCCATTACATACAGAATCTGTAAGAAGCGGTAAACGGCGTACACCGCCGGCCCGGACGGGCCGGCGGGATGCCATTGGAAAAAGAGGAGAATCAATTATGTTAAAGGAAGTAACACAGGAAGAATTCCGCCAGGAAGCAGACAAAGGCCTTGTACTGGCTGATTTCTTTTCCACCACCTGCGGGCCCTGCAAAATGCTTGCCTTTGTCCTGAATGACGTGGATAAGGCCTGCGGCGATAAGGTAACCATTATGAAAATCGATTTTGATAAGAACAAAGAACTGGTAGAAGAGTACGGCGTATCCGGATATCCGACCCTGATTCTGCTCAAAGACGGGGTGGAGAAAAAGAGAATGACCGGACTGCAGCAGAAGCCGGCGCTCATTAAGATGATCGAGGAAGAGGCGTAAAAGAGATAGGTAAACGCCGCCTGATTTCTGAGAAGAAGTCAGGCGGCATTTTTTTGCCGCGGCAAAAATACCACGGCTCTGGGAAAGGATAAAACAGCAGCCTTTGTTGGCATGATAAAACGGAAAAATAATGGGCTGATTAAAGTGATTACAGGGTATCCTCAGATGCGGGAAGTCTTATCTGCTGTTGGATGAGGTGCAGATGCTGGACAGCCTCGAAAAATGAAGGGAGCGTTTGATAGAAAACACCGGAATGTATGCCCGGAATTCTTAAGATTCCCAGTTATTATTTAAAGTTTTCTTAATGTCCCATCATTTTCTTGCCCCCGCCGCAATATAATGTTACAGTAATATTGCTCTGAGGCTGTAATAAGAAACGTCAGGGCTTTGGTAAAGAAAAAAGGTTTTCAGTCAAAAGAGGAGAGAATTATGAAAAAGAGAGGAAAAGGGGGACGGGCCCTGATTACCTCCGCGGTGCTCCTTCTGCTGGTGATAGCGGCGGCATGGACGCTGAAGGCCCGCACGGAGGCCCGGAAAGCAGCAGAGGCCGCGGCGCAGCAGGCGGCTGAGGAGCAGGCCCAGGCAGAAGCGGAAGCCCAGGCGGAAGCGGAAGCAAAAGCTCAGGCGGAAGCGGAGGCCCAGGCAGAGGCGGAAGCTCAGAAGGAAGCGCAGGAGCAGGCCGAAAAGGAGGCTCAGGAGGCGGCACAGAATCAGACTGCTTCGGGGGAGGAGGCAAAGGCTTCCTTTACTACGGATTACAGCAGCGCGCCGCTTCTGAATACGACGCCGATCAAAAATCTGTCCCTGAATGTGGGCGGCACGGAGGATGAGCTCCGTCTGAACTGGATGTCGCCCAGCGCCCAGGCAGGGCAGGTGAGCTGGCGGAATACACAGAGCGGGGAGGTGCAGACCTTTACGGCGGAATGCGCCGCGTCGGCGACTCTGCCGGGCTATTATGTGAACAAAGCAGTGGTTACGGGACTGACAGCCGGGACATCCTATGCCTATCAGGTGGGAAATGACGCCGGAGGCTGGTCGCCGGAATATCAGTATACGGTGCCGGCCGTGAATACAGAGGAAGGTTTCACCTTTCTGGTGACATCTGACGCGGAGATCGGCATTTCCCAGAATCATGAGATGCAGGAGACCATTCATGACTGGGACAAGATGGTGACCCGTCTTACGAATTATGTGCCGGAAGCCCAGTTTCTGGTACACGCGGGGGATCAGGTGGGCGCCTTTGGAAACCCGGACCAGTACACGGGGTTTCTGGAGCACCTGGGACTTTATAAAATTCCGCTGGTTCCGGTGGTGGGCAACCATGATGTGGCCAATGAGGATTCCATCGAGGAATATGGATATCCGGCGGGTCCTTATTTCTATGAGCATTTCAATGTGCCCAACCGGTCTGAGGAGTACGGGAACAGCAATGGAGACAGAAACGGGGACTATTACTTTATCCGGGGAGATGTGCTCTTTATCGTGCTGAACAGCTGCACCAGCCAGATGACGGATATTCATGAAAAGTATGTGCCGGAGGTGGTGGCGGCCCATCCGGATACCAGATGGAGGATTATCATTCAGCATTATCCTGCCTACAGCAGCGTGGAAAAGTATCAGGAGGAGATGGATCCCTGGATCCGCAAATCGCTGGCTTACATCTGCGCGGACAATGACATTGATCTGGTGATCTCCGGCCATGACGCGGCCTACTCCCGATCTGCCTTTACGGGCCGGGAATGTGAGCGGGTGGGAGATTACGATTATTCCACCGGCGGTGTGGCGGTAAATCCGGAAGGCACCATGCATGTGACCTGCAGTACGGCCAGCGGAAGCATTTACCGGGAAGTGGCGCCAAACGGAAATCTGGTGTTTGAGGGACAGCCTCATGTACCGGTGGCCCTCCGGTTTGACGTGACGGACACGGAGCTGCACCTGCGGGCCTATCTGGCAGATACCTGGACCGTGTATGATGAATATACGATTCAGAAGACTTGACAAGCGGCAAAAAGCCTGCTATATTTACCCTCAGCTGACATAAGGATTTTGTCGGAGCAAAAGCCGCGGAGCTTTCGGGCAGGAAGCCCCGTGAAAATGAAAAGGCATGGAAGAAGAGGAGTACGCAGAGGGGGACATCATGCAGAGAGGGCGGTCCAATGGCTGGAAGGCCGCCGGGGAACAGTCGCTGCGGAAGGTAGCTTTGGAGCCGGGATGGTGAAGGAGAAGTAGCCGTCCACGTTTGGCCCGGCGTTAACGGGGAATGAGATATGCGGCGGAGGGCCGCGTATGAAGTAAGGTGGTACCGCGTATAGACTGACGCCCTTTTTTAGAAAAGGGCGTCTTATTTTTTCCCGGAAAAGAAAAACCGCCGGGAACGAAAAAGAACAGGAGGAGCAAAGGAATGAAAGAACTGGCAAAGACCTATGATCCGAAGCAGATGGAGGACCGGATCTACGCTGACTGGCTGGAAAAGAAATATTTCCACGCGGAAGTGGACCGGAGCAGAAAACCGTTTACGATTGTGATGCCCCCGCCCAATATTACAGGAAAGCTTCATATGGGACACGCCCTTGACAATACGCTTCAGGATATTCTGATCCGGTATAAGAGAATGCAGGGCTACAACGCTCTCTGGATTCCGGGCACAGACCATGCGTCCATTTCCACAGAGGTCAAGGTTATCAACCAGCTGAAGGAAGAGGGAATCGATAAAAATGAACTGGGCCGGGAAGGCTTTCTGAAGAGAACCTGGCAGTGGCGTGAGGAGTACGGACGCACTATCGTGGATCAGCTGAAGAAGCTGGGCTCCTCCTGCGACTGGGACAGAGAGCGGTTTACCATGGATGAGGGCTGCTCCAGAGCGGTTCAGGAGGTATTCCTGCGTCTCTATAAGAAGGGATATATCTACAAGGGATCCCGGATTATCAACTGGTGTCCGGTCTGCAAGACCTCCATTTCCGACGCGGAGGTGGAGCACCAGGAGCAGGCGGGCCATTTCTGGCATATCAATTATCCGATCAAGGACAGCGATCAGTTTGTAGAGATCGCCACCACAAGACCGGAGACCATGCTGGGCGATACGGCCCTGGCTGTGAACCCGGAGGATGAGCGTTACCAGGATATCATCGGAAAGACCGTAATTCTGCCTCTGGTGGGCCGGGAGATTCCGGTAATCGCGGACGCTTACGTGGACAAGGAATTTGGAACCGGCGTGGTAAAGATTACGCCGGCCCACGACCCCAACGACTTTGAAGTAGGCAAGCGCCACAACCTGCCGGAGATCAATATCCTGAACGATGACGCCACCATCAATGAGAACGGCGGAAAGTATCAGGGCATGGACCGTTACGAGGCCAGAAAGGCCATCGTAAAGGAACTGGATGAGCTGGGCCTTCTGGTAAAGGTAGAGGACCATGTGCACAACGTGGGAACCCATGACCGCTGCGGCACTACCGTAGAGCCCATGATCAAGCAGCAGTGGTTCGTAAAGATGGAGGAGATGGCGAAGCCGGCCATTGAGGCAGTGAAGAACGGCGATCTGACCTTTGTGCCGGAGCGTTTTGACAAGACCTATCTCCACTGGCTGGAAAACATCCGCGACTGGTGTATTTCCAGACAGCTCTGGTGGGGCCACCGGATTCCGGCCTACTACTGTGACGAGTGCGGCGAGATCGTGGTGGATAAGGAAATGCCCAAGGTATGTCCCAAGTGCGGCTGCACCCATTTTACCCAGGATCCGGATACCCTGGACACCTGGTTCTCCTCGGCTCTGTGGCCCTTCTCGACTCTGGGGTGGCCGGATAAGACAGAGGACCTGGATTATTTCTATCCCACAGACGTGCTGGTGACAGGCTATGATATCATTTTCTTCTGGGTTATCCGTATGGTATTCTCCGGCTATGAGCAGACCG
>CALWAZ010000090.1 GCA_944375725.1 uncultured Merdimonas sp.
GGGACGAGCTGCCGTCGGTGGTGACGGAGCGGCTGGAAAAGGAGCTGCACTCCATTATCTCCAATGGCTTCGCCGTAATGTATATCATTGCCCAGAAGCTGGTGTGGAAGTCCAATGACGACGGCTATCTGGTAGGCTCCAGAGGCTCGGTCGGATCGTCCTTCGTGGCGACGATGGCGGGCATCACGGAGGTCAACCCGCTGCCGCCTCATTACTATTGTCCTTCCTGCCATTACAGCGATTTTGAGTCGGAGGATGTGAAAAAGTACGCGGGAGCGGCCGGATGCGATATGCCGGACAAGGCCTGTCCGGTCTGCGGGACGCCGCTGAAAAAGGAAGGCTTTGATATTCCCTTTGAGACCTTCCTGGGATTTAAGGGGGACAAGGAGCCGGATATTGATCTGAACTTTTCCGGAGATTATCAGTCCAAGGCCCACAAATACACAGAGGTTATTTTCGGAAAAGGACAGACCTTCCGAGCAGGGACCATCGGCACCCTGGCGGATAAGACGGCCTTCGGCTATGTGAAGAATTATTATGAGGAACGGGGCCAGCATAAGCGAAACTGTGAGATTGACCGGATCGTGCAGGGCTGTGTGGGCGTGCGACGTTCGACCGGCCAGCATCCGGGCGGCATCGTGGTTCTGCCCCACGGGGAGGAGATTCATTCCTTTACCCCCATCCAGCATCCGGCCAATGATATGACTACGGATATCATTACGACCCATTTTGATTACCATTCCATTGACCACAACCTTTTGAAGCTGGACATACTGGGACACGATGATCCGACCATGATTCGTATGCTGGAGGATCTGACCGGGATTGACGCCAAGACCATTCCGCTGGATGACAAGGGGGTCATGTCCCTGTTTAAAAATACAGAGGCTCTGGGAATCAAGCCGGAGGACATCGACGGCTGTCCGCTGGGCTGTCTGGGGATTCCGGAGTTTGGCACGGATTTCGTTATCCAGATGGTAGTGGACGCAAAGCCCCAGTCCTTTTCGGACCTGATCCGGATTTCCGGTCTGTCTCATGGTACGGATGTGTGGCTGAACAATGCCCAGCGCTTCATCAAGGAGGGCAAGGCGACCATTTCCACCGCTATCTGTACCCGAGACGATATTATGCTGTATCTGATTCAGATGGGCGTGGAGCCGAGTCTTTCCTTTACCATCATGGAGAGCGTCCGGAAGGGAAAAGGCTTGAAGCCGGAGTGGATTGACGCCATGAAGGCTGCCGGGGTGGAGGACTGGTATATCGAGTCCTGCAAGATGATCAAGTACATGTTCCCCAAGGCTCACGCGGCGGCTTATGTTATGATGGCGTGGCGGATCGCCTACTGTAAGATCAACTATCCGCTGGCCTATTACGCGGCCTATTTCAGCATCCGCGCGTCTGCCTTCAGCTATGAGCTGATGTGCCAGGGAAAGGAACGGCTGGCCTATTATATGGCGGATTACAAGCGGCGCAGCGATTCTCTGTCCAAAAAGGAGCAGGATACTCTGAAGGATATGCATATCGTTCAGGAAATGTACGCCCGGGGTTTTGAGTTTCTGCCGATAGATATATACCGGGCAAAAGCCCATCATTTCCAGATCATTGATGGAAAACTGATGCCGGCCCTGAGTACCATTGAAGGACTGGGGGATAAGGCGGCGGACCAGCTTTTTGAAGCGGCGAAAGACGGTCCCTTCCTCTCGAAGGACGATCTGCGCGTCCGCAGCAAGCTCTCCAAGACAGTGATTGACTTGATGGGAGATCTGGGGCTTCTGGGAGATATGCCCGAGTCCAATCAGCTTTCGCTGTTTGATTTCGTATAGACAACGGCGCCTGTGCCGGGAACCGGCTCGAAATGGCGGAGTCTGTTTTGACGGGACCACAGGCGCTGGGGAAAGGAAAAGGGAAAAGACCCATGCACGCAAGAAACAATATCTTTTTAATCGGATTTATGGGAGCCGGAAAGAGCACCATTGCCAGATATCTTCATAGAAAATACGGCATGAAATGGCTGGAGATGGATAAGGAAATCGAACGGAAGCAGGGAATGTCAATTTCTGAAATTTTCCGCCTGAAGGGAGAGGAATATTTCAGAGGGCTGGAGACAGACCTGCTTCTGTCTCTGGAAGGAAAGGAGCATACTGTGGTTTCCTGTGGAGGCGGGGTGCCTCTTCGGGACTGCAATGTGGAGGCGATGAAGAAGAGCGGCGTCATCGTGTTCCTCACGGCCCGTCCCGAGACGATTCTGCAGCGGGTAAAGGACAGCCATGACCGTCCTCTGCTGGAAGGCCACAAGGATGTGGCGTATATTGCGGAGCTCCTGGCCGGACGGCAGAAAAAGTATGAGGCTGCCGCGGAGCTTCTGGCGGCCACGGACGGCCGCAGCGCAGAAGAAATCGGAGAGGAAATATACCGCCGTGTTGGTGAAATAGGCGAAAAACAGGCCTGATTTTTTTGAATGATTGGAGAAGTTAGTTGTGGACAACTGCGTTTTTTTGGAGTATGATAGAAAAGGTGGTGTAAATCAGAACTTTTATATGCTTCTGTAAAGAGACGCATATACAGGAGGTAAGGTATTGAGAAAGAAATCGCATATTTCACTTGCGCAGTATATAGTAAAGGACATGGAAGTACCGGTTATGGTGAATCACCGGAAGGCGTTTTATCTGGGAAGCATTCTGCCGGACTGCAAACCATCTTTCCTGACCCAGCGCCATGAATTTGAGGGGACCTTTGATATGGTGAAGGACCGGATCTGCGCGCTGTCGCTGGACGCGGAACTGATTTTGAAAAACGCGCGGGCTTTCATGAGAAGGCTGGGCGAGATCATTCACTATGTGGCGGATTATTTTACGTTTCCCCACAATCAGATTTATGAGGGAAGCCTGAAAGATCACTGTGTATATGAGAAAGAGCTGAAATTCCAGCTTCGGGAGTATGTGCGCAGCGGGAAGGCCTTCCGCAGCAGAATCGATGGGAAAAAGTTTGAGACGCCGGAAGCGGTGTGCAGCTTTATCCGCAGCGCCCACGCGGAGTATCTGAATATGAAGCACGGCGTAAAGGAAGACTGTGAGTTTATTGTCCGCGTCTGCCATCAGGTGGTACAGGCGATTCTGAATCTGGTAAACCGCGCTATGGGAATTGAGATTACCAGACGGCTGTGCCTGGCGTAGACAGGAGGAACGGACAGGTTTTTGCCTTTTATAAAGAAGAAAAAGAAACGGAAATAGAGTATGGAAAAGAGACACAGCTGCGGCTGTGTCTTTTTCTTTGGCTTCATTGACAGGAGCAGAGACTCTCCTGTAAACTGAAACAAGAGTTTTCGGATATGGAATATTCCACAGGGAATCAAAAGGAGGACAGGTCAGGGATGACAGAGATCTATTATATAGAAGACGACGGGGAAATCGCCCGGTCAGTGAAGGAGTATCTGGAGGGAAAGGGCTGCCGGACAGTCGTGTATACCAGTCTCGGAGAGGCCAGGCAGGCTCTTAAGGCGGGACTGCCCGATCTGCTGCTTTTGGACCGGAATATGCCGGATGGACAGGGAGACGAGCTCTGCCGCTGGATCCGGGAGAGGAAGCCGGGGTTTCCGGTGATCTTTCTGACAGTCCGGGGAGATACTCCGGACATTGTGGAGGGCTTTGAAAAGGGAGCGGATGACTATGTGGTGAAGCCCTTTGAGCTGGAGGTGCTTTACTCCCGGATCCAGGCCCTTTTGCGCCGCGCAGGCGCCGCCGGCAGGAAGGAGAAACTGTTCCGCTGCCGGGATCTGACGCTGGACACGGAAAAAATGGCGGTGTTCCGGGGCGGGAAGGAGATACAGTTGAGCCAGCCGGAATATCAGCTGTTCCAGATTCTGATGGAAAATAAGGGACAGACAGTGACACGGGCCCGGCTGCTGGAGAAGATCTGGGATTCCGGAGGAAACTTTGTAAATGACAATACATTGACGGTTACCATGAAGCGCCTCCGGGAAAAGCTGGGCAGTCCTGCCTGCCTGAAGACTGTCCGGAGCTTTGGCTATCGAATGGAGGAAGACGTATGACAGAAAGAGGAAAACAAAGGCTGCGGTTCTGGATTCCGGCTGCGGCTTTTCTGGCGGGACTTTTTTTGACCGCCTTTCTGTGGCAGCGTCAGTATCAGAGGACGGCAGAGGGACAGATAGAAGCCTTCTGCCAGGCCGTGGTGGAACAGCATCCGGAGCTGGAGGAGGAGCTTCTTTCTTCCTTGAAGAACTTTCTGGAAGCGCCGGTCCGGCCTTCGGCTTCCCGGGAGAATCTTTTTGCTGCTTCTTCTGAAAATCCGCCGTTTCTGGAACAGTATGGTTATAAAAGCTCTGATTTCGGGAAAGCTGTGTCAGTCAGGATGGCGGTCCTGGCTGTGTCGGCGGGGCTTCTGGCTCTGGCGGTCTATGGTCTGTGCGCTGCCTGGGACGGGAGGAAAAGGAAGGGCAGGCTTACGGAACTGACAGAATATCTGGAGCAGGTCAATACCGGAGCGCCCGGAACACTGATTCAGGAAAAGGAGGATGAGTATTCGGGCCTCCAGGATGAGATTTACAAGACGGTCACCAATCTGTATGCGACCCGGGAGGAAGCGCTGAAGGCCAGACAGAGCTTTGCGGACAACCTGGCCAATATCGCCCATCAGCTTAAGACTCCTCTTACAGCCGCGGATCTGTCCCTCCAGCTGATGGAAAGCTCTGCGCCCGATCCCCGCATCCGTTCGGTACGCAGGCAGCTTGGCCGGCTGAATGAGCTGGAGGAGGCGCTGCTGACCCTGGCCGGTATCGATGCCGGCACACTGGAGCTGAAGAAGGAGCCGGTGGATGTGTATACGGCTCTTTGCCTTGCGGCCGAAAATCTTCAGGAGCTGATGGACAGGGCAGGAGTCCGGACAGAGATTGCGGACAGGGGATGTGTGGAATTTACAGGCGATTTAGAGTGGAGCGTGGAGGCGCTGATGAATCTTTTGAAAAACTGCATGGAGCATTCCCCGGAGGGAGGGATCATCTTCTGCGGGTATTCCGAAAATCCCCTGTATACAGAGATCTATATCCGGGATCAGGGGCCGGGCTTTGCCGCGGAGGACCTGCCGCGGCTGTTTGAGCGGTTTTACCGGGGGAAAAGCGGTGCGGCCGGCGGCGCGGGAATTGGACTTGCCCTTTCACGGGCCTTATTTGAGATGCAGAACGGAAGCCTCACAGCCCGGAATCTTCCGGATGGAGGGGCCTGCTTTGAAATCCGCATTTACAGTCACTGAACTGTCACTTTCTTCTGGTATTCTGATTCCAAAATAACAGCATGGTGCCGCGGCAGAGCCCCGGGATTCTGTTTGCAGAGGCGGCAGCAGCCCATGCCTCAGAGGTTCTGCCGGTCAGGAAAAGAGAAGGAGGAAAAAGGTGGAGATTTTAAGATGCGAGGGAATCAGAAAGGTATATGGTTCAGGCCCCAGCCAGGTGACTGCTCTGGATGGGATCAATCTGTCTGTGGAAAAGGGTGAATTTGTGGCTGTGGTGGGAGCTTCCGGTTCCGGAAAATCCACGCTGCTTCATATTCTGGGAAGCGTGGATAAACCCACGGAAGGAAAGATCTATGTGGAGGGAACGGAGATCACCGGCATGCGGCCTGCCCAGGCAGCCCTGTTCCGCCGCAGAAAGGTGGGAATCGTCTATCAGTTTTACAACCTGATTCCGACCCTTACAGTTCGGAAGAACATTCTGATGCCGCTGGCCCTGGACCGGAAAAAACCAAATCAGGAATTTTTTGAGCAGGTGACAGAGCTTCTGGGGATTGCGGACAGGCTGGATTTCCTGCCGGGACAGCTTTCCGGGGGCCAGCAGCAGAGAGCGGCTGTGGCCAGGGCGCTTATTTACCGGCCGGCTGTAATTCTGGCGGATGAGCCCGCAGGCAGCCTGGACCGGAAAAATTCGGAGGAGCTGATGGATCTGCTGAAATTATCCGGGCGGAAGCTGAATCAGACCATTCTTCTGATCACCCATGATGAGAAGGCGGCGCTGGAGGCGGACCGGATCATCACGCTTGAGGACGGTCGGATTGTCAGTGACCGGAGACGGGGGTGAACGGTATGAAGAGAAATGGTTTCAGAGAGCCTGCGGGAGAGGGCAGCAGAGGCTTTGGAGCTTCGATCAGGACGGCGGCCTTTATTGCCGCGCTGTTTCTGTCTCTGCTCTGCAGCACTCTGTATAATATGTGGAATTATGATGTGGTGAGGTATCAGACAGAGGAAGGAAATTACCATGCCCGCCTGACCGGAAAGATTGGGGAGGAGGAGCTGGAGAGGATTCAGAGCTACGCCAATGTGGAGCGTGCCTGGGTAAATGAAGAGGAATCAGCAGGGGACGAGACCGCGGTGGACATTCTTTTGAAGGATGTGTCGAAGGCCTATGAGGATCTTCCCCGGATTGCCGCGCTGGCAGGCCTGAGAGAGGAAGATATTTCCTACCACGAGAATCTTCTGAACTACTATTTTGTGGTGAATCCGGACAGCCCGGACTCCTGGGATGCCTATCTGATTCTGGCAGTTTTTGGGGCGGCAGGTGCCATTTCCTGTCTTTCCCTGGTACTGATTATCCACCATGCCTATGGAGTCTTTATGAATGACAAAATCCGTGAGCTTGGGATACTGTCCAGTATCGGAGCATCACCCGGACAGCTGCTGAGGGGCCTTCTGCGGGAAGCCTTCCGCTTAAGCGCGCTGCCGGCCGGAGCAGGCACAGTGCTTGGAATCGCGGCGGGCGCGGGATTGATGGGCTGGATAAACAGGCTGGCGGGGAGCGTCATAGAGGGACGGCTGAAGGTTCCCTTTTCCTACCGCCCGCTGATTCTGCTGCTGACGCTGTTGTGTATCGCGCTTACTGTGTTTTTCTCAGCCTGGATGCCCGCCAGGCGCTTAAGCCGGCTGACACCGCTGGAGGCCATCCGCGGCGCCGGAGAAAGGGGGCTGAAGAAACCGAAGAGACCAGGACTGGCCGGTCTTTTGTTTGGTATCGAGGGAGAGCTTGCGGCAAATGCCCTGAGGGCCAGGAAAAAGGCTCTGCGGACCTCTGCCTTTTCGCTGACGCTGTCTTTTCTGGCCTTCGGCTTTGTGCAGTGCCTCTTTGCCATAATGACTCTCAGTACAGATCTGACCTATTTTGACCAATACCGGAATGCCTGGGATGTGATGGCAGAGGCAGAAGGGGTGGAAATAGGAGCGTTTGATAAAACAGAAGAGATAAAGAGCCTGCCTGGCGTGCGCGACGCCCTGATCTATCAGAAAGCATCGGCCAAACGGCTGGTGGCGGAACAGGAGCTGAGTCCGGAATTTCTGGAAGCCGGCGGCTTTGAGCGGGCGCCGGACCAGTATGTGATTCGGACGGACGGGGGCTGGCTGGTCAATGTCCCTGTCTATATTCTGGATGACGCCAGTTTTCTGGCTTACTGTGAGCATGTGGGAGCAGAACAGAGCCTGGAGGGCGCGGTGATCCTGAATCAGGTCCGGGATGACCGGAATCCCAATTTCCGTATCCGGTCCTTCTTTCCTTACTTAAAAGGGGACCAGGACTCGGAGATCCTGAGGAGGGACGGGGAAGAAGAATCAGCGGCGGAAATTCCTGTTCTGGGGTATGCCAGCGAGCTTCCGGTGATGCGGGAGGAATACCAGACGCTGGATTATTATGAGATGGTACAGATTCTGCCGGTGTCTCTGTGGACAGAGATGGAAGAGCAGATTGGAGGAGCGGAAAACAGTGTCTTTATCCGGCTTCTGGCCGGAAACAGCGGGGATGGCGCGTATACGGAGCTCCCGGCAGAGGAAGAGCCTTCAGAGGAAGAACTGGAAACGCTGGGGGCAGAATTGGCGGAGGCAGCCGGAAGCGGTTATGTCCTGAAGACCGAAAACCGGATTGGAGACCGCAGAGCCAGTGACGCGGCAAACCAGGCGCTTCAGACCATTCTCGGAGGCTTCTGTATTCTTCTTGCGCTGATTGGCGTCGGAAATGTGTTTTCCAATACCCTGAGTTTTGCCTGGCAGAGACGCCGGGAGACAGCCCGTTATCTGTCTCTGGGCATGACGCCCGGACAGCTGGCTGAAATGTTCTGTGTGGAGGCGCTGGCTCTGGCGGGCCGTCCCGTGCTGATCGGCCTGCCGGTTCTCATCATGGCTTCCTGGCTGTTTATGAATGCGGCCTATCTGGAGCCGGCCCTTCTGCTGCCAAGGGCTCCGGTGATTCCCATTCTGGCCTTTGTCCTGGCAGTCTTCGGGGCTGTGGGCCTGGCCTATTATCTGGGATGCAGAAGGCTGATGAGGATGGACCTGGCAGAGGCCCTGAGGGATGAGACCTTCAGCTGAAAAAGGAACTGTGGGAAAAGACTCCGGGAAAGGGGCGGATGCCTTTTCATAGGCGGCCTGGTCTGTTATAATGGCTTCAGGGAGGAAACACCAATGAAAAAAGAAGAGATTTTGTTTCAAAACCGCTGTGCCTATACCAGGCCGGTGATGCTGGAGATGTATAGGAAGGCTTATTCCACCGGCTTTGTTCTGCTGCTGATGATTTTTGAGCTGGTTTTCATTCTGTCTGCCCTTGCGTCTTTTGTGGGAGGAAAAGAAAATTACGCTTCCGGTTTTATGATGCTGGTCTATTTTGCGGTTACCGTATTCCTGCATGTGGGCCTGCCCTGGGTCCGGGCGGGCAGAGCCGTAAAGCAGGCAAAGGCGGTCTTCCATGGTCCGGTTACAGTGGACGTGCTTTTTTCGGAGCATGAGCTGCAAAGCCGCAATGAGGTCACCGGGGCGGAATCTGCTGTGGAATACGGACAGATCGTCCAGGTATCCCAGTCAAAGGATCTGTATTTTCTGAAACTGAAGTCCCGGATCTTTGTCCTGCTGGACAAAAAGGGGTTTGAAAAGGGCTCGCCGGAGGAGTTTGAGCGGTTTATCCGTAAGAAAGCGGAAAACGCGAAAATTTTGCTGTAGAAAAAGAAACGGCAGGAGCCGGATCCGCCTATGGCGCGCAGAATAACAGGGCCCCGAAATAGGTGATGGTATTCTGGCTGTTATGATAGCGGATGCCCGCGGCCTTCGCCAGCTTACTGATCTGAAAGCCGTAACCCTCGATGGAATGGTACAGCCGGTCCGGAAACCGGCAGGGAGCGTCAGGCCAGGTGCAGCTTTTGCATCTGCCGCAGCCTTCATTGGAAAGAATCTGATAAGAGTCCAGAAATTCCCGGATATTCTGATCGAACTGTTCCATCAGTTTCTTGAACCGGGTCATGCTCTCCAGCATGGTCTGGATGTCAAAGGAATTTTTCATATCGTATCTGCAGTTCAGAAGCAGCATAAAATCATACTGCTCGCAACGCTGCCTGCATTCCTCCAGTGTGCCGGTGGCGGGAGGACAGGCCCAGCAGGTATTATAGCTTCTGCAGGTATTTTTCTCGCAGATGGCCCGTATCTCAGGATAAAACCGAAGGCCGGCGGTATCAATGACGCCGGCCTCGGAAAATCCTGTCTTCAGAGCTGTTTCCTTCAGCCGCCCGATGAGGGCGGCTGCTTCTGTATTCTGTTTTTTCATCAAAATTCTCTGCCTTTCGGATTTTACATGCGGGAAGAAACACCTTCCCTTCCTTTTTCCCTTATTTCAGAATGGAAGAGGGAACGTAGCCCTCGAGATTCTGACCGTTCTGGGTGAAGGAGATTTTGGTCCATTCCTGACCGTCCTCTCCGGTTACCCGTTTGATAATCGATACCTTCGTACCGTTCTCCAGCGTAGTGCGGATATCCGCGTAGGGAGACGCATAGCTGCGCACCTGAGCCACTGCGGAGGAAGAACTTCCTGTGGAGGAAGAGCTTCCGGAAGAGCTGCTTCCGGAGGAACTGCTTCCCGTACTTCCGATGTTCAGCAGATCACCGCGGATATAGCCGGTCAGAGTGGATCCGCCGGAACGGTAAGAAATCTTGTACCATTTTTTCCCGTCATCCTTTCCTGTCTGTTCACCGACGATGGTGACGGAGGTGCCCTGTGAAAGCTTGGAACGGATATCGCCTTTGGTGGAGGCCCAGGTACGGATATTTGCCACTGCAGGCCGGATCGCGGCCGGGGTATTCATGGAGGAGCTTCCTGAGGAAGAGGAGCCTCCTGAGGAGCCGCCGCCCGGATTGGATGTGGACAGCAGATCGCCGCGGATATAGCCGTTTAACTGGTAGCCGTTCTCCGAATAGGAAACCTTGTACCAGGTCTGGCCGTCGTCTCCTGTTTTGGAGGAGATCAGGTTTACGGTAGTGCCTCTGGACAGACGGGAACGGATATCGCCCTTGGTGGACGCCCAGGTTCTTACACGGACAATATCGGCATTCACATATCTGGTGCCGGATACGTCAGTGCCGCCGGAGGAGCTGCCGCCGGGGTTGCTTTCCACCAGCAGATCACCGCGGATATAACCTTCCACCGACACGCCGTTTTGACTAAAGGAAACCTTGTACCAGGTGCGTCCGTCATCTGCTCCTGTCTTGGAAGATACGATTGTTACAGCAGTTCCTTTGTTCAGGCGGGCGCGGATGTCAGCGTTTGTGGAAGCGTAAGAGCGGACAATGGCCACACTGGGCTTCACATATCTGGTGCCGGAAGCAGAGGAAGAGCTGCCGGAAGAGGAGCTTCCGGAGGAGCCGCCGGATACGCTGCCGGATACATTCACCAGGTCGGCCCGCACAAAGCCCTCTTTTGCGTCTCCGTTGTAGGCGAAGAAAACATCATACCATTTCAGGCCGTCATCTCCGGTGGTTTCGTCAAGAATTGTCACCTTGGTTCCCTTCGTCAGCTTGCAGACGATGGATGAGTTCGTAGACGCGGAGGAACGGACATTTAAAATAGGATTTTTCACTGTCCCGGTGGGCCTGGCCGCCCGGGCCCCGAACGCGGGCGCCAGAAGCAGGGCGCAGAGCGTAAAGACCAGCAGAAGCGGGAACAGAAAGCGTTCCTTTTTACGGGTATTCGGTATATTCATCATAAAAGTCCCCCTTGATGCATTTGTATATCCGGGGCCGCAGTCAGGACTGCGGCCCCTTTCTTCTGTATTCAGTATAATATCCGGTCATGGAAAAAGCAAGAAATCTGTCAGAGTATTAAGAAAATTATAAAAATTCCGGCCGGGGTTTGCGCCCCGGCGGTGGAAAAAAGGAAACGCGCCGGTTTTAAACCGGCCTAGTCTGCCAGTTTAAGACCGGAAATGTCAGAGTCTATCACCAGAGAGTAATTGGTGTAGTAGACCACGAAGCCAGGTTTGGATCCGCCCGGTTTCTTTACATGCTTTTTCTCCACATAATCCACTTCCACCTTGTCTCCTCCCCGGTTTTTGGAGTAATAGGCCGCCAGACGGCCCGCGTCTTCAAAGGCCCGGTCAGGAAGCTCCCGACCTTCGCTTTTCAGGATTACGTGAGAGCCGGGCACGCCCTTGGCGTGGAACCACCAGTCGTTTCCGGAGGCAGACTGAAAGGTCAGCTCATCATTCTGAAAATTATTCTTTCCCACATAGATGTCGAAGCCGTCGCTGGAAATATAATGAAGGGGCTTTGAGGTGATTTTTGTCTTTTTGCCCTTTCCCTTGACATTTTTGCGGCGGATATAGCCATATTCCACAAGCTCTTCCCGGACAGGGGCCAGATCCTCCTCGGTGAGGGCCATATCCAGAGAGGTCTGAATGGATTCCAGATGTTCGATTTCGCTCCTGGTCTCTTCCAGAAGGCCGGTGACGGCCTCGAAGGTTCGCTTGAGCTTACCGTATTTGTCAAAATAGCGTTTGGCGTTTTCCTGAGGGGTCAGGGTGGGATCCAGCGGAACCGTGGTTTCTTCATTGGTGTAATAGTTCAGGGCCTGCATGGAACGGGCCCCCTCCGGCACCCCATAGCCGTAGGTGTGAATCAGCTCTCCCCAGATCTTGTATTTGTCCCGCTTTTCCGTGTCTTTCAGCTGCTTTTGCTGCAGATCGTACTTTTTGCGGGTACGCTCCAGCGCTGTCTGCACCACCCGGCGCAGATCCGCGGATTTCTGGTGGATCCGGGTCAGCGTGTTCTTTTCCGCGTAATAGGTCTCCAGAAGCCGGGAGATGTCCGGGAAGGGCTGGGCAGTCAGATCCTCATACATGGTAAGGGGCACAGCGGAGAATTCCACAGGCTCCTTTCCCTTATAATAAATGCAGGGAGAAAACTGTTCTTCTTTTACAGCCTCCATAAGACGCAGCAGCTGATGCTCCAGCATGGCCTGTTCTTTGTCATCCAGAGCGGAAGCCGGCCGCCCGGATTCCAGGAAGGAACGGTGGCAGAGCTCTTCCGCCATGGCCGGGGAGAAGCCGGTCAGGGAGGTGTAAATGGCTTTGCCGAGAGCTGCGGGCTTTGCGCAGACAGCCCGGACCATTTCCGCCGGAGAGGCCGTGAGCGGATCCAGCTTATCCTGGGTATGGGGGATAAAGTAGGGCCGTCCGGGAAGCACCTCGCGTACAGAGCTGACGGCCAGCGACACATGCTTGATGCTGTCCAGAATCGTGCCGTCCTCCCGGCAGAAGATCAGGTTGCTGTGTTTGCCCATGAGCTCCGCGATGAGATATTTGCGGCAGAGATCGCCCATTTCATCCAGATGCTCGATCTCAAAGCGCAGAATCCGCTCCAGAGAAGGCTGGGTCACGGAGACGATGCGGCCTCCGCCCAGATGCTTGCGCAGCAGCATGCAGAAGCCCGGCGCTGTCATGGGCGCCGCCTTGTTCTGCTCTGTCAGGTAGACCAGAGGCAGGCTGGCTGATGCCGAGAGCAGGAGCCGGTACTGGGCTGCGTTATTTTTTATGGTAAGAAGAAGCTCGTCTGCTTCGGACTGGACGATTTTGGTGATGCGGCCGCCCACAAGCAGGCTGGAAAGCTCCTTTCGCAGACACGCGGTTGTAATTCCGTCAAATGCCATAGTGAATCACTCCTCATTTTCCGCTTTTTTGTTACTATTTACAGCCGATTCAGACGGGGAAACAGATGTGTCGTGCTGGCGCGTAAGCATCTTTTCCCCGTCTGAATCAGGACTGTGAAACAGTCACGCTTTTTCTTCTTTTCTTTCAGACTTCTTTCAGTATACTTGACATGCTCTGGAAATTCAACTAAAATATAATCCAAATGATCTGTGCGCAGGTGGCTGTGAATAGTAACGAGTGGAAAACAGGCTGTCCAGCCCTGGTTTTCCGGCGGGGAGTACAGGAGGCAGACGCCCCGGCCTGCTCAGGGGCATGAATATAAACAGAAAAGAGAATTCCGTTATGGTGAAAAGTATGACTGGCTTCGGACGCTGCGAGGTATCCGAAGGGGACCGGAAGATGACAGTGGAGATGAAATCTGTCAATCACAGGTATCTGGATGTGTCCATCAAGATGCCAAAAAAGCTGAACTTTTTTGAGTCAGCCATCCGCAGTCTTCTGAAGAATTATCTTCAGAGGGGAAAGGTGGATGTGTTTATCACCTATGAAGACTTGTCGGAGGCTGCCGTTTCTCTGCGGTATAACCAGGCTCTTGCGGCAGAATATCTGAAATATCTGAACCAGATGGCCGAAGAGTTCGGCCTGGAACAGGATGTAAAGACCGGGGCTCTTTCCAGATATCCGGAGGTGCTGGTGATGGAAGAGGTCCAGGAGAATGAGGAAGAGCTCTGGAAGCTGCTGGAAAAGGCGCTGAAAGGAGCCTGTGAGCAGATGGTGGAGACCCGTGAGGCGGAGGGCGCCAATCTGAAGCGGGATCTGATGGATAAGCTGGATGAGCTGCTGGAGCATGTAGCCTGCGTGGAAGAGCGCTCCCCGCAGATCGTGGCAGAGTACCGGGAGAAGCTCACGGAAAAGGTGAAGGAGCTTCTGGCGGACACGCAGATGGAGGAAAGCCGCATCGCCGCGGAAGTGGCCATTTACGCCGATAAAATCTGTGTGGATGAGGAGATTGTGCGTCTGAAGAGCCATATCAAGCATACGAAGGCCACGCTGGAGGAAGAGGACAGCGTGGGACGCAAGCTGGATTTTATCGCCCAGGAGATGAACCGGGAGGCCAATACGATTCTGTCCAAGGCCAACGATCTGGAGGTATCCAATCATGCCATTGAGCTGAAGACCGGAATCGAAAAGGTCCGGGAACAGATACAGAATATCGAATAAGGGGAAAAAGATGGAGACAAAAGGCATTTTGGTGGTGGTTTCCGGTTTTTCCGGCGCCGGGAAGGGAACAATCATGAAGGAGCTGCTCCGCAGGTATGATAATTACGCCCTTTCCATTTCCGCCACGACCCGGAGCCCCAGAGAAGGGGAGCAGGATGGACGGGAATACTTCTTCAAGACCAGGGAAGAGTTTGAGAAAATGATAGCGGAGGACGCGCTGATCGAGCATGCCTGCTATGTGGAAAATTATTACGGAACGCCCAGAGCCTATGTGGAAGAGCAGCTTGCGCTGGGAAAGGACGTGATTCTCGAGATTGAGATTCAGGGAGCTCTGCAGATTCGGAAGCGTTTTCCGGATACGCTGCTTCTGTTTATCTCGCCGCCGGATGCGGAGACTCTTAAGAAGCGTCTGATTGGCCGGGGTACGGAGACCATGGAAGTGATCGAAAGCCGGCTGGCCAGAGCGGTGGAAGAGGCAGAAGGAATCGAAAATTACGATTATTTCATTGTAAATGATGAGCTGGATGAATGCGTGGAGCACGTGCACAGCCTGATTCAGGAAGAGCACAGACGTGTATCCCGCAGCATGGAGCTGATCAATGAGATTAGAACAGAATTAAAAGCATTTCAGAAAGGATAAGGTGAAATTATGTTACATCCCTCATATTCAGATTTGATGAAAGTAGTAAACAGCGAGGTAGAGGAGGGCGAAACTCCGGTAGTAAACAGCCGATATTCCATCGTGCTGGCCACAGCCAAGCGTGCCCGCCAGATTATCGCGGGTGAGACTCCTCTGGTAGAGGCCAATGGAAAGAAGCCTCTGTCCATCGCGATCCAGGAGCTGGAGAGCGGCAAGATCAAGATCCTTTCCGAGGAGGAGGCCGCGGCTCAGGAAGCTCTTGAGGCCAAGGCGGCTGAGGAGGCTGCCGCGCTGGCCGCGAAGGCTGCCGAAGAGCAGGAAGAGGACAAAGCGGATAAAGAGGAAGAGGCTGCGGAAGAGGAAGCAGCGGAGGATGGAGAAGAGTAATCCTCTGTTTTTAAAAAGAAGCGTATGCGGGCCGTCTGTCACAGAGTTGTGGCGGGCGGCTTTTTGATTGGCAGCCGGAAGGAAGAGTATAGAAAAGTACAAATAAGTTGCACAATTTAGTAACCCCATTGCACATTTCCCGGGACTTTGTTAAGCTGAATGAAAATAAAGGGAGAGACCGCATTCCGAAGCCGGATGCGGTATTCGGCGTGACGGAAACGGCACGCTTCATGTTTCAGGAGGGAATATGATGAGAATTATCAAGGCAAAGGATTACGAAGACATGAGCAGAAAGGCAGCGGCTGTGCTGGCAGCCCAGGTGACGGTAAAGCCGGACTGCGTACTGGGACTGGCCACAGGCTCCACGCCCATCGGAACCTATGACTGCCTGGCAAAATGGTGCGATGAGGGAGTGCTGGACTTCTCCAGAGTATCCACAGTGAATCTGGATGAATACAGAGGCCTGGATCACGCGAACGATCAGAGCTACTACTATTTCATGAACAAGAACCTGTTCAGCAGAATCAATATTGATCCGGCGAACACCCATGTTCCGAACGGCATGGAGCCGGATCCGGAAAAGGAAAGCAGAAGATATGAGGAGCTGATCCGTTCCCTGGGCGGAATCGATATCCAGCTTCTGGGGCTGGGCCATGACGGACATATCGGCTTCAACGAGCCAAACAGCTTCTTTGACAAATATACCCACTGTGTGGATCTGACGGAGATGACCATCGAGGCCAACAAGCGTTTCTTTGCTTCTGCGGATGATGTGCCGAGACAGGCATATACGATGGGAATCGGAACCATTATGCACGCAAGAAAGCTTCTGATGGTTGTGAGCGGTGAGGATAAGGCGGAGATCGCCGCTGCTGCTTTCTGCGGAGAGGTAAAACCTGAGGTGCCGGCGTCCATCATCCAGTTCCATCCGGATGTGACCATCATCGGTGATGAGGCGGCTCTGTCCAAAATTCCGGAATAATTCTGAAATTGATTCCCGCGGCGCTCACCGGGCGGACGTGCCAGCACGTCCGCCCGGTGTTCTTGTCTGCGGGAATGAGGGCTGTTCTTGCCCGGACAGGGCAGCCTAATCCTCTGAGCGCATAAAGAAACGGAACAGGTAGAGGCCGCTGACTCCCACAAGCGTATAGACGATCCGGGAAAGCAGACTCATGTTTCCGAAAAGAAAATTCACCAGATCAAAACGGAAAAGGCCGATAAGCCCCCAGTTTATGGCGCCTATGATAGCGATGGTGAGGAATGTACAGTCTAAGAACTTCATATTAAAGGGATTCTCCTTTCTGTGGGGACCGCAGGAAACTGCGGTTCCTGTATTGTTTATCAGTAATAGACTGCACAGAAGAAAGAAAAATTATACACAGAATGCCTGGCTGTAGGAACCTATATGAAACGATTGGTTTTGGGATCGTAGGAATAATCAATGGACGCAAGCGTTTTTTCCACAGACTGGCGGTCCAGATCAAGAGACTGGCACAGTTCTTCCAGTGAAGGGTACTGATCCCGAAGCTGCGTATTTATCCAGCTTAAAAGCATAACCGGATCTTTTGGTATCATAATGCATTACCTCCTGTCGATTTGTATGATAAGTCATCGCTTCGGAACTTGCAAGCAGTAATTTTTTCTGTTACACTGAATCTGAGAGCTGTTCAGAGAAAAATCTGCCGGCTGAAAGTGATGTTAAAGGAGAAAAGAAATGGAAGATAACAGCAGGGAAAGACAACGGCTGAAGGAGGTACAGAGACTGACTCTGATTGTGCTGGCAGTGATGACGGCGGTTATCATCGGATACGCGGTTTATGGACTGGTTGTAAAATCCATCAATATCAAAGTATTTGAAATTATGCTGGGCTGCTTTGTGATAGTCTATCCGGTACTGTCGGATGTGGTGGAGCCGTGGCGGCTGGGAATGCTGAAGGATCTCACGCAGGAGCGGCGCACAGGGTATCTGAAGGTGATTCTGATGGATGTCATCGGATCCGGAGCTCTGCTGTACTGGATTATGGGGCTCGATTCGGAAGCCGGAAACAGCATTCTGATTCCTTTCCTGATTTATTTCCTGACGATGCAGATGAAACGGAAATACCGTCTGGAGTTTGAGGGAAAGACAGAAGAGGGCCCGGAGGAGAGCGCAGAGTCCGGAGAGCAGGACGAAAAATAAGGTCTGGGATACCAAATACAGAGCGGGCTCATAAGCCTGCTCTGTCTGCATATATTGGAAAAAAGAGTTTCTCCGGCCGGCGGACAGAAGCGGCGGCATAAGAACGCTGATAAGCCTGGCTGGCAGGAGGGGCGGAGCGGTATTTGAATAAAGAAAAGAGACAGAAGTTTCCGGCATGGGCCCGGGGGCTTCTGACAGGAATTTTCGGAATCGGCATGGTTCTGGCCGCGGCCGGGATCCGGGGGGAGCATACAGCACAGGAAAGGACCCAGGCTCTGTCGGGAGATACATGGCAGGAGGGAGAACCGGAAGGAACAGGGGCGGAGAAAGGAATACAGGAGGAAGCGGCTCTGCCGGAGACGGTACCGGCGGACGGCACCGGCCGGATGGATGAGCCGATTCGGGAAGATAAAAAAATAGCGCTGACCTTTGATGACGGCCCCCATCCTTATTATACAGAGCAGCTGCTGGACGGCCTTGCCAAACGGGGAGTGAAGGCCACGTTTTTTCTTCTGGGCTGCAATATCGAGGGAAATGAAGAGGTGGTCCGGCGGATGGCTGAGGAAGGTCATCTGATTGGAAACCACACCTACTACCATGTGGATATTACGACGCTGTCACAGGAGGAGGCCTGCGCGGAGATTCAGGATACCAGCAGGAAGATTACGGAAATCACAGGGGAACCGGTGGAATATGTGCGGCCGCCCTTTGGAAACTGGAGCCAGGAGCTGGAATGTGAAGTGATGATGATCCCTATTTTCTGGTCTGTGGACACCCTGGACTGGAGCACCAGAAACGCGGATCTTCTGGTACAGCAGGTAGTGTCCGAGGTGGAGGAAAATGACATTATTCTGATGCACGATTCCTATAAAAGCACGGTGCAGGCGGCTCTGCGGATTGTGGATCTGCTGCAGGCGGAAGGATACGAGTTTGTGACGGCTGATGAGCTGATACTGGAATGAGGAGAAAATCATGGATTTATTTGACTATATGCGGGAGAGCCAGATGAAGCAGGAGGCTCCGCTGGCATCCCGTCTGCGTCCCCGGACGCTGGATGAGATAGTGGGACAGAAACATATTTTGGGAAAGGACAAGCTGCTGTACCGGGCGATCCGGGCAGACAAGCTTGGCTCCCTGATTTTTTACGGACCGCCCGGCACGGGAAAAACGACGATTGCCCGGGTAATCGCGAATACCACCAAAGCGGATTTTACCCAGCTCAATGCCACAGTAGCCGGAAAAAAGGATATGGAAGCTGTGGTATCGAAGGCGAAAGACAATCTGGGCATGTACGGGCGGAAAACCATTTTGTTTGTGGATGAGATCCACCGCTTTAATAAGGGGCAGCAGGATTATCTGCTTCCCTTTGTGGAGGACGGTACGCTGATTCTGATTGGCGCCACCACAGAGAATCCTTATTTCGAGGTAAACGGGGCGCTTCTGTCCCGGTCTGTGGTGTTTGAGCTGAAGCCTCTGGACAAAGAAGACATTCTGGAGCTCATCCGCCGGGCTGTCACAGATACGGAACGGGGGATGGGAGCTTATCATCCGGAAATTACGGAGGAGGCCGCGCAGTTCCTGGCGGATATATCGGGAGGAGACGCCCGGGCTGCGCTGAATGCGGTGGAGCTGGGCGTACTGACCACAGAAAAGAGTGAGGACGGAAAGATTCATCTGACACTGGATGTGGTTTCCGAATGCATTCAGAAACGGACGGTACGCTATGACAAAACCGGCGACAATCATTACGATACGATTTCAGCTTTTATCAAGAGCATGCGGGGGTCGGATCCGGACGCGGCGGTCTATTATCTGGCGAAAATGATTTACGCGGGAGAGGATGAGCGGTTTATTGCCAGAAGAATCATGATCTGCGCCTCCGAGGATGTGGGAAACGCGGATCCCATGGCGCTGACTGTGGCGGTATCTGCCGCCCAGGCCGTGGAGCGCATTGGTTTTCCGGAGGCTCAGATTATTCTGGCCCAGGCAGCCGCCTATGTGGCCTGCGCGCCCAAGAGCAACTCGGCGGTGATGGCCATCAGTAAGGCTATGGAGTCGGTAAAGACCCGGCGCACCAGCGTTCCGCCCCATCTTCAGGATGCCCATTATGGAGGGGCCGGAAAGCTGGGACACGGCATCGGCTACAAATACGCCCATAATTATCCCAATCATTATGTGGAACAGCAGTATCTGCCAAGCGAGCTTCTGGGGGAGACTTTCTATGAGCCCTCGGACAACGGATACGAGCATCAGATTCGGGAATATTTTAAAAAGATCCGGGGAGAGCAGGAGAAGAATAAAGAAAACGGGGAAGAGGCTTGAGAAGCCTCTTTCCCCGCCGCGGGTGAAACGCCTGGACTGAAAACTGCCGCAGAAGAAGCCGCAGTTACAGAGTCTCGGGTTCCGGATATTCTGTTCCAAAGGTCTCTACAGTGACAGACTTCATGACCTGGGGAGTCATGGGGCGGTCTCTGTAATCCGTCGGAGTCTGGGCGATCCGGTCTACCGCGTCCATTCCCTCGATAACCTTCCCGAAAGCAGCATAGGCGCCGTCCAGATGGGGAGAGGTCTGATGCATGATAAAGAACTGGGAGCCGGCGGAATCCGGATGCATGGCGCGGGCCATGGACAGGACACCGGGGGTGTGCTTCAGATCATTTTTGAAACCATTCTGTGAGAATTCTCCTTTGATGGAATAGCCGGGGCCGCCCATTCCGTTTCCATCCGGGCAGCCGCCCTGAATCATAAAGCCGCTGATGACCCGGTGGAAGATGAGGCCGTTGTAGAATCCTTTGTTTACAAGGCTGATAAAGTTGTTGACCGTATTCGGCGCAATATCAGGATAAAGCTCTGCTTTGATAATATCGCCGTTTTCCATTTCAAATGTAACTATTGGATTTGCCATATTCATTCTCCTTTTCAGTGCGCAGACCGTCTCTGGCCCGCGATGGTACTTACCTCTTATATTACCGGAAAAGAAGAACGACGTAAAGGAGTTTTTGAAAAATGCTGAAGGGTCTTGTAATAGCTGCTTCCGGTACACAGGTTTTGAAGGAAGAGCTGGACAGAAGTCATTTCCCCTGGAGGGAAGCGGAAAACAGAGAGGCGGAAGGACTGGGGAAGGCAGTCAGGGAGCTTCAGGCTGAGCCCCGGGAGGTACTCTGCCTGGTAGAGACGGACAGGGATGAGAAAACAGCTCTTTCCCTGGGACTGTTCTGCGTCGGTTATCTGAATCCGGAGCTTCCGGAGCAGCGCTTGTCCGGCTGCCGGATTCTGCTGGAAGGATTTCAGGAGATCGATGTGCCCTTTTTACAGAATGTGCACACCCGGGCTCTGGGGCTTCCGGTGCAGATTGCGGAGACGAGCCGTCTTCTGATTCGGGAAATGACCCTTGCGGATCTGGATGATGTGAATGCTCTTTACCAGGAGAGCGGCCCGGTCGGTTTTCTGCAGCCTTCTGTCCTTAACAGGCAGGAGGAAGAGGAAAAAATCAAGGCGTACATCACCTATATGTACGGTCTGTGGCAGTTTGGCATGTGGGTGGTGATTGAAAAGGAAAGCGGAAAGCTGATTGGAAGAGTCGGGTTCGGTATCGCCGATTATCTGGATTTCTCCGAGATTGATATGGGATACCTGATCGGAGAGAAATACCGGCGCCGGGGCTACGCAGAGGAAGCAAGCCGGGCAGCCCTGCGCTATGCGGGCAGTACGCTGGAGCTGCCCCAGGTGAGTGCTTACATTGACCGGGAAAACCTGGTTTCCCTCCATCTGATAGAGAAGCTGGGCTTCTGCAGGAAAAAGGATTTTATGTACCAGGGGAGAAACTTATGCCGGTATGTGCTGAAGCTGTGCTGAAATGGATCCGGTCCTGGCTGTGTAGAATTTTAAAGTGAGATTGAAAAAGAAAAGGAGGCTTCTCCCCGGGAATTTTATTTCCCGGAAGAGAGGCCTCCTTATTTTTCCTTAAAATTTAGGAATGGCTCTTTACGTAAGCGGCTACAGCCTTGTCCTGAATCTGAATGTGATTCAGAAGCCATTCGGTAATGTTCTTATTTACCGCTTCCACGAAGGCGTCTGTGGGGCCTTCCTCTTCCTCAAGCATGTCCAGAAGCTCATGAACAGCCTTTACGAAGGTCTGATGCTGTTCCTTGTGTGCTTCGATGCCCGGATAGCCTGCATCCTCCTGCAGCTTTTCCTCAGCCTTGAAATGAAATTCCGTATAGTCCAGAAGGAAATTCAGGGTCTGGATGGCTGTGCGCTTCTCGGTGCCCATATAGCAGCTCTCCAGCAGTTTGTTTACCCGGTCAATCAGTTCCTTATGCTGCTGATCGATCAGCTCGTTTCCGGTTTCAAGAGATTTATCAAATGTTACGCTCATGGAATGTTCCTCCTTCGGTTTTCTTTCTGTTTCCAGCGCATACTGATACAAAACTACCATTAAGTATATGCAAAATAGCAGGAATAATCTGTTGCAAATGCAACAAATGAGAAAAAATTGCAGATACCTGGGGGATATGGTAAGATATCTGAAAAAGAAGCGCAGCCGTGTTCCTGCCGGGTACGGAGGCGGCCGGAACAGATGGAGGAAAGAAAGAGATGTCTTTGAAAGGGAAAAAAATCTGCAGAGAGATAAAGGAGCATAGAATTCAGCTGATTCTGGCGGCTGGTCTGACAGTTCTTGTTACAGCCTGTCTGGCAGGCTGCGCCGGATCCGGAAAGGCACAAAACCCGGAAGCGAACAGCCTGGAAGCGGAAGCAGATGGCCAGGAGGCAGAGAATGGAGAGACTGCCGGGCAGACAGACATTCCGGAGGAGACAGAAAGTCCTGTAATCGGGCTGCTCCTTTCCAGCCGGGACGGAGAAGAAAATGAAAGCGTCGAGGCGGACATGTCGGAAATGGCGGAGGCGGCCGGCCTGGAGCTTCTGATTTATACTACGGATGTATCCGCGGAGGAGGCGGAGGAAGCCGCTGGCATGGAGACAGGCACATTTTTGATCCGGGATGTGGACCCCATAGAATTTCAGATGCTGGGGGTGAACTGGCTGGTGTCTGAGAACGCGGATGTGATCGCGGTGCATGCCAATCACCGGGAAGCGCTGGAAGGAGTGCTGTCAGCGGCCAGAGGCGCGGGCATCCGGGTCTGTGCCTGGGGGCAGGAGCTGACAGACGGAAGCTTCGATCTGTACGTGGAAGATGGCAGTGAGGTGCCGGAAGCGGTGCTGAAGCTTCTGGGAGAGGATTGAAAGTTTTTGACAGAAACGTTCCATAGAAAATTTTCGCAGCAGCCCGAAGCGGCCTTCTGAGAAAAGAGCGTCAGCTCAGGAAATCTCAGAAGGCCGCTTCGGGCTGTACGTTATAAAAAACGGGCTTGACAGTCCGGGCAATGCCGGATTTATTCCAGATTCAGCCGTCTGGTCATGAAGTAATTGGCCAGCAGATAGGCAGCAATGCCGGTAATCAGGCTGAGCAGCGTGGAAAAAATCCAGGGCAGCCAGAAGACGGCAGCAGTCGTTGTGCTATCCGAGACAGTGGCGATAAGTGTGCTGTTTCCATAGACGAACACTCCGGTGACTGCGGAGAAAATCATGCTGATGATGCTGGTTATCATGGATACTCCCACATAGACACCTACGGAAGCCAGAATTTTGTGGCTGTTGAAGCTGTGGCCTATGGCAATGCACATGTAGATGGTCAGGATTCCGCTGACTGCATCTATCAAAAGCAGCAGAAGGAAAAGCGGAATGCCAAGACCTGCGGGAACGCCGAAGGCATCCGGAAAACTCTCGAACATGACTGTAAGGCCTTTCGGCAGAACGCGGAGCATCTCCCCGTTGATGAACAGGCCGAATACGGATAAAATCACCAGAATGGCATCTACGGTCTCCCAGATAAAGCATACGATCAGCTTGCTCCAGATATGAGCAGAGGCCTTCACCGGAAGCGTGTGCATCAGGTAGCCCTCATCCGTAAACAGATTTTTCCGGAAGCGCAGGATACTCAGATAGATATAGGTAATCATGGCGGCCGCTATCAGCGCGATGACATAGAAAAATACCAGCAGCACATTCAGAACGTTGTACCAGACATTCTGTGACAGGACAATAGACCGCGCAGGGTTATTGAATACAGTAAGCTGAAGATAAAACCGCCCGATAATAGTAATGGCAATCAGTCCCAGATGAAGGGGTATCATCAGCCGGTTTACCGCTTTAAATTCGTTTTTAATCAGTTTTCCTAACATCTGAACACCTCCCGGAACAGTGCGTCCACAGATTTGCCTTCCTGATGGCGGATTTCATCCACAGACGCGTGAAGGCGGATATGGCCGTCCTGAATAAAGATCACATCGTCCAGCACATTTTCAATGTCTGCGATCAGGTGCGTGGAGATCAGTACGGACGCGTTTTCGTTATAGTTGGTAATAATGGTCTGCAGGATGTAGTCGCGGGCAGCAGGGTCCACGCCGCCGATGGGCTCATCCAGACAGTAAAGCTGGGCGTCCCGGCTCATAACCATAATCAGCTGAACCTTCTCCTTGGTTCCCTTCGACATGGCGCCCAGATGCTGGGTTTCATCGATTCCCAGCCGGTGGAGCATATCACTGGCGCGGTTCCGGTCAAAATCCTCATAGAAATCAGAGAAGAAGCTCAGAATATCTGTAACCTTCATCCAGCTGTTGAAATAGGTCCGCTCCGGCAGATAGGAGACGATTTTTTTGGTTTCCGGTCCCGGCTCAAAGCCATTTATGGTGATGGAGCCGGAGGTCGGGGAAAGAAGGCCGTTGATCAGCTTGATCAGAGTGGTTTTCCCGCTTCCGTTGGGGCCCAGAAGGCCGATGATACGTCCCCGTTCCAGGGAAAGGTTCAGGCTGTCCAGCGCTGTCTTATAGCCGTAGCGCTTGGTCAGGCTCTGGCAGTTCAGAAGCTGTTCCATTTAGGATTCCTCCTTCCATTCTTTTTCCAGAAGGCGCCGGATGTCTTCCCGGCTCAGGCCGAGCTGTTCCATATTTTTAAGAAATAACTGGATCTGTTCTCTGGCAATCTGTTCCTTGAGTTCTGTCATTTTCGATACATCCTCCGTGATAAATCTGCCGCTGGTGCGCTGGGTATATACAAGTCCGCTCCGTTCCAGCTCTGAAAGAGCCTTCTGCATGGTATTGGGATTGACTGCCGCTTCCGCGGCCAGATCCCGTACAGACGGAAGCTTCTGCCCCGGCTGATAGACACCGGCGATAATGTTGGCTTTGATGAGATCCTCAATCTGCAGGTAGATGGGACGGGAATCATCAAGTGTCCATGCCATATCGTCACTCCTTTCGCTGAAAATCACCTTGCCTGAAAGGCATTTGGCAAATTGGTAAAATTTTCCGGGGAGGGGGTATTTTCAGTTAAGACTGCCGCTCCCCGCATCCCGCCTCCGGCAGGGGAGTCAGGATATGTTTTTGTATTATTGTATTACTTTATTAATACAATAGACCGGAGAAAGCAAATTGTCAAGGAGGGGAGGAAAATCTTCAGAAATTCTTAAAAAACGGGAGGGGAAAAAGAAATTCCGCAAATTTAAGGGGATTCCGAAATCTGCCGGATGCGGCAGAAACGGAATCCTCTTTGAGCGGAGCTGTAAAGATAAAAAAGAGAAAAGGCTTTTACCGCGGCCGCTTCTTCCATTTCAATAATAAGGCAGAGTGAATAATGACGATGACGGAGCCTGCGTTATGTACCAGCGCTCCGGCTACGGGGCCGAGCATGCCGGTAATGGCCAGTATAATGGCAATCAGATTCAGCCCCAGAGAGAAGGACAGGTTGCATTTGATGGTAACCATCATGCGCCTGGACAGGGCAAAGAGATGAGGCAGCTCCTGAACCTGGTCGTCCACCAGGGCGATGTCAGCCGCGTCCACAGCGATATCACTTCCCACGCCGCCCATGGCGATGCCCACATCGGCTTTTTTCAGGGCAGGGGCGTCGTTGATTCCGTCACCGATCATACAGACAGTTTCCTGTTTTTTCTGGAAAGAATCTATCAGTGTCAGCTTATCTTCCGGAAGACATTCCGCTTTTACATCTCCGATGCCGAGTTCTTCCGCAATGGTGCGCGCGGCATTTTCATGATCTCCGGTCAGAAGCACCGGCTGCACGTTCAGCTCTTTCAGGCCGGCGATCATTCCGGCGCTTTCCGGGCGGACTGTGTCAGAAAGGGCCAGAAAGCCCGCGGCAGTGCCGTCTGCGGCCAGATAGATGACAGTGCAGCCTCTGTCCAGATAGTTTTCTGCGTCCCGGAGCATCGAGTCTGGCAGGGAGCAGCGGTTTTTCTCCAGCATGTTCTGATTGCCGGCCAGAATGGTCTTTCCATCTACCCGGGCGGAGATGCCCTGGCCCGGTATCATCTGAAAGCGGTCTGCGGGAAGAAGCGCAGAGCCTTTCTGAGCTTTGAAATCATGTACTACCGCTTTCCCGAGGGGATGCTCGGAAAACTGCTCAGCAGCCGCGGCCAGAGCGAAAAGCTGTTCTTCCGGCCAGCCGGGGGAGAAGCTTTTGACAGCAGTCACTTTCGGATTTCCATAGGTCAGCGTTCCGGTTTTGTCAAAGGCGATCCGTTTCACTCCGGCCAGCCGTTCCAGCGCGTCACCTTCCCGTACCAGAAAGCCATGATGGGTGGCGTTGCCGATAGCGGCCATGATGGCAGTAGGAGTAGCCAGCACCATAGCGCAGGGGCAGAACACCACCAGGATGGTCACGGCCCGGATGACTTCTCCTGTGAAAATCCAGGTGAGCAGGGCCGCGGACAGAGCGATAATTACGACCCAGGTGGCCCAGCGGTCTGCCAGGCTGACGATCTTGGCTTTCCCCGCGTCGGCAGACTGAACCAGACGGATCATGCGCTGAATGGAGCTGTCCTCCCCGACCTTTTCAGCCTTCATTTCAAAAGCGCCGAACTGATTGACGGTTCCGCTGGATACCTCATCGCCCGCGGTTTTGTCCACAGGAAGGGATTCGCCGGTCATAACAGCCTGGTTGATGGAGGTCTGCCCGCTTAGGATGACGCCGTCTACCGGGATGGTTTCTCCCGGAAGGACCCGGATACGGTCGCCGATTTGTACTTCTTCTGCCGGAACTGTTTTCTCACCGCCGGCGGTGAGAAGACGGGCGGTACGGGGCGTGAGGCGCACAAGCTTTTCGATGCCGGCCCTTGCCTTTGCCACGGTCAGCTCTTCCAGAAGTCCGCCCAGCTGCATGATAAAGGCTACTTCACCGGCAGCGAAATCTTCTCCGATGCAGACAGAGGCGATGAGAGCCAGGGATACGAGAACATCGGCTTTGATATCAAAAGCAGTGATAAGGCCGGTGACGGCTTCCAGAATAATGGGAATTCCACAGAGAAGGATGGCAGTCCAGGCAGGGTCAAAAGGAAGTGAGGCGGGCTGGAAGATGCTGATGAGCAGAGCGGTTCCTGAGATTACAAGCAGGGTGATGTCCTTTTTTGTTCCGCCCAGTTCCAGAAAGGCCTCCAGTTTTTCAGTCAGACGTTTCATAGAGAATGTACTCCTTTTTCAATACTTATAAACAGATATTATACCTATAGGGGTATATGTTTTTCTGAATAAAGTATATACGTATACGGGTATGGGTGTCAAGAGAGGAATAAAAAAGCAGGTGCAAAACCTCAGACAGAGGCTTCTGTCTGAGGTTTTGCACCTGCTTTCCCCGCTGGGAAGATTATTTCATATTCGCAAACCGTTCCACGGCCTTTGTAAAATTTTCAATGGTTTTATCTGCGTCTCCATGCTCGATACCGTCGCGGACACAGTGCTGGATATGTCCCTCCAGAACCACCTGTCCCACTTTGTGGAGAGCTGATTTCGCGGCGTTGATCTGCGACAGGATGTCCTCACAGGGGATATCTTCATCTACCATGCGGTCAATGGCCTGAACCTGTCCGATGATTTTTTTCAGTCTGCGGTGCAGATTGTCCGCATCCATGCATTGTCTCATTATACGCCCGCCTCCTTGTCTGCCTTCGGCGCTCTGGCAGGATCCTGCGCTGCCGGATAAATACAGATAAATTATAGGGGGAATCTGAAAGGCTGTCAAGAAAATGTTCCCGGCGTCCGGAGAGCGGCGTGGACAGCAGCTCTGGAATCCGGAACAGGTTGACTTTGCGTCCCTGCCGGAGTACGATAGAACGGACTGGAGAGAGGAAGAAAGGGGAAGGACAGCATGAGAATCGGGAAAATACGTCCTGCGGAGGAAGAAATCGGAAACCTTCTTCCGCTTATCTTATTCAGTATTTTATGGTACGGCACACTGGGCATTTCCATCATGGAAAGCGGTTTCCAGCCGGGGCTGATTCTGTTTCTGGCTGCGGGGCTTCTGCCTTTGTATCAGGCATTTACGAGTGTCCGCCGGGCACTATTTTACCGGAGGCAGCGGGCAGAGGCGGTGGCTCTGGGCAGGCCGGCCCGGGGAAGAATTGTGGGAATCTCCAGAGAGGATGTGCCTTATTATACATCAGGAAAGCACAGGCGCCTGCGGTACAGGCGGTATTATTATCTTGAGGTGGAGACGGCGGATCCTGATACGGGAATTGTATCCAGAATCAGGAGCCAGGGATACCGGCGCCCGATACACCGCTATCTGGGCTCGGATCAGGTGAGTGTGTATACAGATAAAAGCGGATGGAAGCATTACCTGGAGGATTTCCAGTGGAAGGAGCGCCCCAGTGATCCGGATATTTTCGGCGGCTCCCCTGACTTTGAGGAAGCTCATCCGGGTGCTGAGCGGATAGGGCAGTTCCTTTTTACAGCCGTCCTTGTGCTGATGCTGCTCCATATATTCTTCCGGTTCTGAACCGGAGCAGAGGGGCAGAGGGCTGCCGGTCTGCGGGAAAGCCGGCAGGGAAAAATAGACATGACAGAAACAGGGAACCGCGGTATAATAATTCCATGCATGTTTGAATGAAAGACCGGAGCTTTTGCTGTCCGGGGAAGTACAGGAAAAGGAGAAAAGACGGAAGATGTATAAAGAAGTGGCAAAACTGATCTTATACAGAGATCTGGGAGAGGACAGCATTCTGCGGAAACTGTCCGGAATCTTTGAGGATTATGAAAACGGCGTGGGCAGCAGAGCGGAGCTGACCACAAGAATCTATGAGCAGATGAAGGCGCTGCTGGATCTGGCCACCCTTTACGGCTTTGATGAAAACCTGTGGCACAACTATCTGACCTTTATTCTGCTGACCAATGAAAATTCCTTCAGTATGACCAGCGAAAAGGTGGGGGCCAATGATGGAAGCGTCAACCATTTTGCAAAAGGGGATTTCCGGGTATTTAAAAATCTGTTTGACTTTGATTTCGGCCCGATTGAAAAGGATCTGGGGATCGACTGTTTTTCCACTATCTGCCATTATAAAGCTATTGGAAAAAAAGAGCGCATGTACAATAAAAATGTAAGCGAAAAGGTGCAGGCGGTGAGCCGGCAGATTGAAAAGGCGGCGGATGAGGAAGAGATCTTCCGGATTATCACGGACTTCTATAAGGCCTACGGAGTAGGCATGTTTGGACTGAACAAGGCGTTCCGCATTCAGAGCCGTCCGGAGGGCGTGGAGTTTATTCCCATCAATAATACAGAGCAGGTGGTATTGGACGATCTGATCGGCTATGAGATTCAGAAGAAAAAGCTGGTGGATAATACAGAGGCCTTTGTGCACGGATATCCGGCCAATAACGTGCTGCTGTTCGGTGACAGCGGCACCGGAAAATCCACCAGTATTAAAGCAATTCTCAATGAGTATTATGACCAGGGCCTGCGGATGATTGAGATTTACAAGCACCAGTTTCAGGATCTGTCTGCGGTGATTTCCCGTATCAAAAACAGAAATTACCGTTTTATCATTTACATGGATGATCTGTCCTTTGAGGAGTTTGAGATCGAGTACAAATACCTGAAAGCAGTGATTGAGGGCGGTATGGAGACAAAGCCGGATAACGTACTGATCTATGCCACGTCAAACAGACGCCATATCATCCGGGAGACCTGGAATGATCGAAGCGATATGGAGCAGGACGATGGCATGCACCGCTCCGACACCATGCAGGAAAAGCTTTCTCTGGTGGCCCGTTTCGGTGTAACCATCAGCTTTTCCAAGCCTACCCAGAAGGAATATTGCAAACTCGTCACAGAGCTTGCGAAGCGTTATCCGGAGATAACCCTGTCCGAACAGGAGCTCTGCGCGGAGGCAAACAAGTGGGAAATGAGCCATGGAGGAATTTCCGGGCGGACAGCCCAGCAGTTTATCAATTATCTGGCGGGCCGGGAGAAGGAAGAAGAGGAACGTTCATAAACTCAGAAACAAAAAAGACGATATGTATTGCAGGAGGTGTTTTTACATCTCCTGTTTTCTTTTTTCATAGTCCTTTTTTCCGGTACAGCCGTTCGGCGAGCCCCAGAAGCTGATAGAGGCCCATGGCCAGAACGCAGAGAATCACGATGGACATCAGAACCATGTCAAGCTGGAATACCTGGCTTCCGTAGATAATCAGGTAGCCCAGTCCTTCCCGGCTTCCGATAAATTCTCCGATGATGACACCCACCAGACAGAGGCCGATATTGACCTTCATGGTACTTAGAAAGATGGGGATAGAGCCGGGCAGGATGACTTTGGAAAGTACATCCTTTTTCCGGCCTCCCAGGGTGTAGATCAGCTTTGCCTTTTCCGGGTCTGCTCCGAGGAAACCGGTATAAATGGTGAGAATGCTTCCAAACAGGGCCACAGACATGCCGGCCACGATAATGGTCCGCATATTGGCGCCCAGCCATACAATCAAAAGCGGGGCCAGAGCCGATTTTGGCAGGCTGTTCAGCACCACCAGATAGGGCTCCAGGATTTGTGAAAGCGGTTTGCTCATCCACAGAAGAACTGCGGCCAGCAGGCTTACGGCAAAGACCAGAAGAAAACTCACCAGTGTCTCAAACAGGGTGATGGCTGTGTGCCGGAAAATAGATCCGTCTGCGGTCATGGAGAGAAAGGTTTCGGTGACCCGGGAGGGACTGCTGAAAATAAAGGCGTCAATCAGATGAAGTCTGGCGCTGGCTTCCCAGATCACGAGAAAGGCCAGAAAAATCAGAATGCGGACCAGCGTGACGGTCCGCAGCTTCTGCCGCCGTTTTTTCATAAAACGCTGCTGGGCAGAGGAAAGCTCAGCCATGAGTATTCAGCTCCTTCCATATAAGATTGAAATATTCCTGAAATTCGGGCGCGCTGCGCGTCTGCATGGGTGTACGGTGTTCCATGTCAAAATGAATGGGAACCTCTTTCTGTATCCGGCCGGGACGCCTGGACAGCACCAGGATCTGATCGGCGACGCTGATGGCCTCGGAGAGATCGTGGGTGACCAGAACCGCAGTCTTTTCCTCTTTTTTGATAATCTCATAGATATCGTCACAGACAGAAAGGCGGGTCTGATAATCCAGGGCGGAAAAGGGCTCATCCAGAAGCAGAAGATCCGGCTCCAGAACCAGCGTGCGGATGAGAGCCGCCCTCTGGCGCATACCGCCGGACAGCTGGGAGGGCCGGGCGTTCCGGAAGCCGGAAAGGCCATAGGTCTCCAGCATCTCATCGGCTTTTTTCAGCCGCTCCGGTGTCATTTTATTCTGGATCTCCAGCCCCAGCACCACATTGCTGTAGACAGTGCGCCATTCAAAAAGGTGGTCTCTCTGCAGCATGTAGCCAATGCTGGCCCGGGCTTCCTTCAGCGGGAGGCCGGAAAGAGAGATGCTTCCTTCCTCGGGAGTGAGCAGCCCGGAGATCAGGGAGAGCAGGGTGGATTTGCCGCAGCCGCTGGGGCCTACGACAGCAAGAAACCTTCCGGGCTCCAGAGAAAAGGAGATATCGGAAAGGGCCGGAGTCTCCCCTTCTGCCGTATGGTAAGAAAAGCTGACATGCGAAAGCTTCAGCAGTGGATTCATGGAAATGCCTCCTTTGGCTGATATATTCCTAGTTTATGAAAGGACCTCCCTTTTGTGAATGATGCAAATATGATACAATCAGGATGCAGAATAGCCATAAAAGCAGAGAAAATGAGAGACGGATATGATACGCATACTGGTAGTGGAGGATGAGCAGGCTATTTCAAACCTGATTGCGGTGAATCTGAAAGCGGCAGGTTATGTCTGCGACTGTGTTTTTGATGGTATGGCAGCGGCGGATGCCCTGGACAAGACGGTGTACGATTTGATTCTTCTGGACGTGATGCTTCCCAAAGTGGACGGGTATGAGCTGATGAGCTACATCGCGCCTCTGGAGATACCGGTGATTTTTCTGACTGCGAAAGCTTCTGTGGCAGACCGGGTAAAGGGCCTGCGCCTGGGAGCGGACGACTATCTGGCGAAGCCTTTTGAAATCATTGAGCTGCTGGCCCGTGTGGAGACTGTACTGCGCCGTTACCATAAGACAGAACGGATTCTGGCGGAGGGAGACGTGGTGATAGACACTGCGTCACGGACCGTAAAAAAGAATGGGGAACCGGTGAACCTGACTAAAAAGGAGTATGAGCTCCTGCTTTTATTTGTGCGGAATAAAAATATTGCCCTGTACCGCGAGACGATCTACGAGCGGATCTGGGGTGGAGAATATATGGGAGACAGCCGGACGGTGGATCTGCATGTGCAGCGTATGCGGAAAAAAATAGGCTGGGAGGATAAGATTGTGACAGTCTATAAGGTGGGATATCGTCTGGAGGGATGAGAGAGGATGAAATTTTCCTGGAAAATCTGTGTGTCGGTGCTGGCCTTCAGTATGATTGTGGTGGGAATCAGCGGCTATATGCTTCTGGAAGCCCTGTTTCAGTCCGGCTATCAAAGAGAGGTAAAAAGCGCGGCGGAGGAAAACCGGATGGTGCAGTATTCCTTCGGAGCATACTGGAATACCACAGTCCGGGACAGAAGCTCCGGTTTCGTGGAGACGGATGTGAGGCGGACTGCCCAGGCCATGCAGGAAAACATGGCAGGTACCGGGCTGCGTTTTCAGTTTTACAATCAGGAGGGCACAGAGCTCTATGACAGCGGAGCGGAGGAGCTTCTGAAAGAGAGGGAACGGAAACAGCTTTTCTCGGCGGCCTCCGGGGATACGAGGGCCAGAATGCTGGTCCGGACCGGAGAGGGGTTCGGCCTGGCCACAGTAAGCACCATTCTGCTGGAGGACGGGACCCTGCTTTACCTGGAGACGGACCGGGATGTGACAGCCCTTTTCGCGGACAGACAGGCTCAGTACGGCATTTACCGGCGGTGGATGGCGGGACTGCTGCTTCTCCAGGGCCTTGGCTGTTATCTGATTGCGGTCTGGCTTCTTAAGCCCCTGGGACGGCTGTCGAAAGCAGCCCGCCGCATTGCGGGCGGAAATCTGGAGGTGCGGGCGAAGGTGGAGACCGGAGATGAGATCGGCCAGCTTGCGGCGGATTTCAATCATATGGCGGACAATCTGGAAAAGCAGTTCGGAGAACTGGAGGACGCGGCCCGCAGACAGGAGGATTTTATCGGGAGCTTCGCTCATGAGCTGAAGACTCCGCTGACTTCCATGATTGGCTATGCTGACATGCTCCGGACCAGAGAGATGGGAGAAGAGGAGCGTTTTGCCGCTGCCAATTACATTTTCCGGGAGGGAAAACGGCTGGAAGCTCTGTCTTTTAAGCTTCTGGATCTGATGGTAATCCGCCATGGGGAACTGCGGAAACGGGAGATAAATGCCCGGTGGCTGGCGGAGGATCTTTCCGGCATTCTGAAACCGATCCTTGAAGAAGCGGGCATTACCCTGAAAGTACTGGTGGAGGATGTTTCGGTTTCCATGGAGCCGGATCTGATGAAGACAGTGCTTTTGAATCTGATGGACAACGGACGGAAGGCCATGGAGGAGGGCGGCCGGCTGTATCTGCTTGGCCGCAAGGAAAAGAAGGGGTTTGCCTTTTATGTGCAGGATACCGGCAAGGGGATGCCCGGGGAAGAGCTTTCCCGGATTACGGAGGCCTTTTATATGGTAGATAAGTCGAGAGCGAGACGCCAGGGCGGCGCGGGGCTTGGCCTTTCTATCTGCTCGGAGATTGTAAAAAGGCATGGAGGAGATTTGAGCTTTCAGAGTATTCCGGGGAAAGGAACTCTTGTCCGGGTATGGCTGCCCTCCGGAGACGGAGAGAGGGAGGCGGATGTATGAAAAAGCATATGAAAGCCTATGTCATAGCAGGAATCAGCCTGGTTCTGGCAGCGGCAGCCGGCTTTGGCCTGCCGGGCCTGCTGCTCCGGTTCGGGGATGAGCAGCAGCTGGGGCAGATAGAGCAGGAGAAGGTCTCCCCTATGGAGATTACCGATCAGCCGGTCCTTTCGGTAGTGGAAAAGGTCCGCCTGATGCAGCGCGCCTCCTCCAATTCCATGGCCCTGGAAAAGGGCAGAAATTACAGCCAGGAAACCATTGCCGGACAAATCAGCGGGGAGCTTCAGACGCTGGCTGCTCTGGATATTCCGGGAATCCCTGAAAATCCGGAAGACGCGGAGGTAATGGCGGAACCGGTATTTATGATGGATGTGGAGGGAGAAAATTCCTTTATCGTCTGGAATGCGGCATTATACGCCGATGGCTGGGGGGTGGAACTGTCGATGGATGACGAGACCGGAAAAATCCTGAGCCTGAACTGCTATGGCAGTGTGGAAATGCGTGCCGGGAGCGGAAGCGGGGCGGCAGAAAATTTCGGAGATTATCTGGGCTGCCATGTGGCGCAGGTCCGCGTTTCAGATTATGTGCCTGCGGAATACTGGGACAGCAGTGAAATGCGGGACAGCTATCAGGAGGAAATCCAGAACCAGGCAGAGGCGGGCAGCACCTGGGAAGAAGCGAAGAAACAGGTAGATGAGAAATGGGGGCTGGGAGACCTGGGGTATCTGGCTGTGGTCAGCTACGGAGATGAGAGCGGCCTGGAGGCCCTGTACCGGATTTCCGTGTCCACGGAAAGCGGAATGATACAGATTCTTCCGCAATAAACGGTATTTGATACAGTTTTGATGCAGCTGTCCGTTAAGCTGTTCTCAAGAGGTGAAAAACGATGAGAGAACAGAGAACGGAAGAATGGGGCAGCAGGCAGGAAAAAAGGCTGGAAGACAGGCATGGACGCAGGCCGGAGCACAGCTATGGCCGGCGGCGCCGGCAGCAGAGAGCGCTGCGCAGAAAGATATTCGGTTTCTGCCTGTTTACCTTTCTTCTGGGTGTATGGTTTGGAAGGCTTGTGTTTGCAAAAGAGGCAGGGATGCCGGTTCTGATACAGACCATGCAGGAAGGGCTCCAGGCAGCGGGAAAAGAAGGGACGGAAGACACAGACAGTACGGGGAACAGCGGGAAGGAAACCCAGCAGGGCAGCCGTTCTTCTTCCATGGCTCAAGGAAAAGAAGGAGACTGGAAGCTTACGCTGGTAAACAGGTCTCATCCTCTGGAGGAGGGCTATGTGCCTGAGCTGGCGGAAATCGAAAACAATTATTATTTTGATGCCCGGGCAGTGGGCTTTCTTCAGGAAATGCTCGCTGACGGAAGAAAAGAAGGACTTGACTTTTGGGTTTGTTCGGCTTATCGTACCATTGAAAAGCAGACGGAGCTTTACGAGAACAAGGTGCGCCGTCTGGAGGCAGAGGGCATGAGCCACGGGACAGCTCTTCAGGAAGCGGGGACCGTGGTGGCCTATCCCGGGACCAGCGAACATAATCTGGGCCTGGCAGTGGACATTGTGGCTAAGGATTATCAGATACTGGATGAGAAACAGGAGAAGACGGACGAACAGCAGTGGCTGATGGAGAACTGCTGGAAATACGGATTTATTCTGCGTTATCCTACAGACAAGACAGAAGAGACAGGCATCATCTATGAGCCCTGGCATTACCGCTATGTGGGACAGGAAGCCGCCCGGGAAATCATGGGACAGGGCATCTGTCTGGAAGAGTATCTGGGAGAGGTATAAGAAATGAATAAGATAAATTATCAGAAAGAACTGGAAAAAGAGCTGGAACGTATTTCGGCTGCGGGACGGACGCCGCGCCTGCTGCTGCACAGCTGCTGCGCGCCCTGCAGCAGCTATGTGCTGGAATATCTGTCAGACTATTTTTCCATCACGGTATTTTACTACAACCCCAATATTTATCCCCCGGAGGAATTCGGAAAACGGGTGGAGGAACAGCAGAAGCTGATTCGGGAGCTCCCTGTAAAACATCCGGTTTCTTTTCTGGAAGGCCCTTACGAGCCCGAGCGCTTTTATGAGATGGCAAAAGGCCTGGAGCAGGTGCCCGAGGGCGGGGAGCGGTGCTTCCGCTGCTACCGCCTGCGGCTGGAGGAAGCAGCCCAGATGGCCCGTGCCGGAGGCTTTGATTATTTTACCACGACACTGTCCATCAGCCCCCTGAAAAACGCGGAGAAGCTCAATGAAATCGGAGCGTATCTGGCGGAAGAATGCAAGGTGCCTTATCTGTTCAGTGATTTCAAAAAACGAAACGGCTACAAGCGGTCCACAGAGCTGTCGGCAGAGTACGGACTGTACCGGCAGGACTACTGCGGCTGTGTGTTTTCCCTGCGGGAGCGTAAGAGAGCAGGAGAAAGAACATAAATAAAAGAAACGGGGTCAGGATAAATCGTGCCTGTCAACATGGCTTTTTAATAGGAGAGCTAAAACAGCAGACACGATCCTTGCAATCACCGTACTCCACCAAATCATGATCTGGCCGCCGAACAGAGGCGGCAGAATCAGCATAAGCACAAGCATGAGAAAAGGCTCTGTAAAAGTCAGTATATAAGAAAGCGCACTTTTGTCCGACGCGTAAAAGCTGGCTGTTGTCACGCGGGTGACTGCTACAAACGGGACTGAAATGAGGAAAATCGGAATGATTTCTGCTACTTCCCTATTTACATCATTGGATGCACCGAACAAAAGTCCCAGACTTCCTCTTGTGAGATACATAACAGCGCAGCCAATTACAGCCAGAAGCGTGGCAAAGGCATATGCCAGCCTCCGGATATTTTTCAGCCGTGCAAAGTTCCGTTCCCCGTAGCTCCGGCTGATGAGAGGCTGGCTGCCATCGCCCACTCCCTGAAAGATCAGATAGACAATGCAAATGATATATGCGATGCAGGCGTATACTGCAATGGCTGATTCTCCTCCATAAGAAGCGGAAAACCGGTTGATGATAATCAAAGAGATATTGGGGGACATGGAAAGGCCAAAGGGTGCAATCCCGATTTTCAGAATAGACGCTGATATCTTACCAATTTTTGAAAACGGAATTTTTAAGGTAAACTGCTTCTTTTGGATCATGTAGGCTAAAGCAATCAACATCGTGACGCCCTGCCCGATTACGGTAGCAGCCGCAGCCCCAGCTACGCCTTGCTCCCATACCCATACAAAAAGATAGTCCAGAATGATATTGCTGACAAATCCCGCCATCATGGCAGCCATAGCGTAAAAGGAACCGCCCAGGTTACGGATCAGGGGGACAAGCCCCGTGCCGAAAATCTGCAGGATCGTGCCAAAGGTAACGACCACGATATATTCTTCGGCAAGGGACAGCATTGTGCCGCTGGCTCCCAAAAGCCGCAGCAGTGGATTGCGCCAGCACAAAACCGCAGCGGTTAAAATGACGCTGGAAGCAATCATCAGCCAGTTTGCTCCCGCTGTAAACATGCGGGTATTTTCTTCCTTTTTCTCCGCTTTATTGATAGAGTAGTAAATTGCGCCGCCCATGCCAATCCCCGTCCCAGCTGCCTGGATAAAAGCAACGATAGGATATGCAATATTTACGGCAGAAAGTCCAACGTCCCCCAAACTGTTCCCCACGAAAAAGCCGTCTACAATCGCGTAAACGCCGGACAGGGCAAAGGACAGGATGGACGGAAAAACATATTTGAAAAACAATTTCGTATCACGCGTTTGTATCATTGGTATTCTTACCTCCGGCTTCCTGAAAAAGTTTTATAAACAGCGCGCCGTCTTCACTCAATCTGTGCATACGTTCGAGCCCCATTTTTTGAATGGCAGCCAATTCCGCTTTTCGCAATGCAGGTAAAATCGTGTCGGCGTATTCTCTCCCTGCCGCAGTGAATTGGATGCGCTTATTTCTTTTATCCCCCTGCATGGGAAACAATTCAACTAATTTTCTGTTTTCAAAGTCTTTCAAAATCATATTGACGGTTTGCTTGGGGATCAGCCATCGCTGGCTGATTTTCTTTTGCGTACAATCCCCGCCCCCTTCATCAATGGCAGTCAGGGCCAGCAGACAGCTGACGGATATGCCATGTGCTTTCGCCCATTCTGCATATACGTAGTTTGTTTCCTGCCATACCGTGTAGTAGCGGTTTAATTCCTCAATCAATGCAGCGTGATTTTCCATCGTGTGCCTCCTCTGAAAATTAGTACGGTTTTGTACTGTTTTAATATAGTCCATAACCGTACTATTTGTCAAGGGCCTGGAATTTTCTGCGCGGAAATCCTTGAATCCCTTTTCCAACTGTGCTACTATGAAAAACAGTCAGACATCCGCGCAGTCAGCCGGCTCATGTGTTTTGCCGGCCTTCTGCCGGATGCGGGAATATCACAGTGATGAGAAAGGAACATGCATATGGCACAGCTCTGGGGAGGCCGTTTCACCAAGGAGACGGACAAGCTCGTATACAATTTTAACGCTTCAATTTCATTTGATAAAAAATTTTATAAGCAGGACATGCGGGGCAGCATGGCCCATGTGAAAATGCTGGCAAAGCAGGGAATTCTGACGGAGGAGGAGCGGGACGCCATCCTTGCCGGAATCGAAGGGATCCTTGCGGATGTGGAGAGCGGAAAGCTGGAGATTACCGATGAATACGAGGATATCCACAGCTTTGTGGAGGCTGTGCTGATTGACCGGATCGGGGAGCCGGGAAAGAAGCTTCATACGGGCCGCAGCCGCAACGACCAGGTAGCGCTGGATATGAAGCTTTACACAAGAGATGAGATTGCAGCCATCGACGGGCTGGTGCGTGATCTGCTTGCAGTGCTCCTGCGCCTGATGAAAGAGAATACGGAGACCTTTATGCCGGGCTTTACCCATCTGCAGAAGGCCCAGCCTATTACGCTGGCTCATCATATGGGAGCCTATTTTGAAATGTTCAAGCGGGACAGAGGCCGTCTCCATGATATTTATGAGAGAATGAATTACTGCCCTCTCGGCTCCGGCGCCCTGGCGGGAACCACTTACCCTCTGGACCGGGAATATACGGCGGAGCTTCTGGGCTTTGCGGGACCGACCCTGAACAGCATGGATTCCGTGTCAGACCGGGATTACCTGATAGAGCTTCTGTCAGCCCTTTCCACGATCATGATGCATCTGAGCCGTTTTTCCGAGGAAATCATCATCTGGAACACCAATGAATACCGCTTTGTGGAAATTGATGACGCCTACAGCACAGGAAGCAGCATCATGCCCCAGAAGAAGAATCCGGATATCGCGGAGCTGGTGCGGGGAAAGACAGGACGTGTCTACGGAGCGCTGATGTCCCTGCTTACGACCATGAAAGGCCTGCCTCTGGCATATAATAAGGATATGCAGGAGGATAAGGAGCTGACCTTTGACGCCTTTGATACGGTAAAGGGCTGCCTGGCCCTCTTTACCGGAATGCTGGACACCATGAAGTTTAACAAGGAAGTCATGGAGGAGAGCGCCAAGAAGGGCTTTACCAATGCCACGGACGCGGCGGATTATCTGGTAAATCATGGAGTACCCTTCCGGGATGCCCACGGAATCATCGGCCGTCTGGTGCTTTACTGTATCGATCAGAACAAGGCCATCGAGGAGCTGTCCCTGGAAGAACTGAAAAATATCAGCCCCGTTTTTGAAAATGACATCTATGAGGCTGTCAGCATGGAGACCTGCGTGAATAAACGCCTGACCCTGGGCGCGCCCGGAAAAGCGGCCATGGAGCAGGTGATTGCCCTGAATGAGAAATGGATGGAGGAGCATCCGGCTCTGGAAGAAAAGTAAACCGCAGAAAAAATACTTGCAATTTCCGCGGATCTGCGGTAGGATACTTTAAGATAAAGACAAATGTACGTGGTACAAAGACATAGACAGAGGAGTGTATGAGAAAATGAGCGAGAAGCTGAGAGTAGGAATTTTAGGTGGAACCGGAATGGTAGGACAGAGATTTATTTCCCTGCTGGAGAACCATCCCTGGTTTGAGGTTGTGACCATTGCGGCCAGCGAAAGAAGCGCGGGAAAGACTTATGAGGAGGCCGTGGGAGGCCGCTGGAAGATGGATACGCCTATGCCGGAGGCGGTTAAGAACATCGTGGTAATGAATGTAAATGAGGTAGAGAAGGTGGCCGCAGGCGTGGATTTTGTGTTCAGCGCCGTGGACATGACCAAGGATGAGATCCGGGCCATTGAGGAAGCCTACGCGAAGACAGAGACCCCGGTGGTATCCAACAACAGCGCGCACCGCTGGACTCCGGACGTTCCGATGATGATCCCGGAGATCAACGCGGATCATGCCAGAATTATCGAGAAGCAGAAGGAGCGTCTTGGCACAAAGAGAGGCTTTATCGCTGTAAAACCCAACTGCTCTATTCAGTCCTATACACCGGCTCTGGCAGCCTGGAGAGAGTTTGAGCCCTACGAGGTGGTGGCGACCACTTATCAGGCTATCTCCGGAGCGGGAAAGACTTTTAAGGACTGGCCGGAAATGGTGGAGAATATCATTCCTTACATCAGCGGCGAAGAAGAGAAGAGTGAGAAAGAGCCTCTGCGTGTGCTGGGAACCTATGAGGACGGCGAGATCAAGCTGGCGGCGGAGCCGGTGATCACCTGCCAGTGTATCCGTGTGCCCGTGCTGAACGGCCATACGGCGGCAGTTTTCGTCAAGTTCCGTAAGAAAGCCACAAAGGAACAGCTCATTGAGAAGCTTCGTGCCTTCAAGGGAGCGCCCCAGGAGCTGAATCTGCCCAGCGCCCCCAGGCAGTTTATCCAGTATCTGGAGGAGGATAACCGTCCTCAGGTGAAGCTGGACGTGGATTATGAGAATGGAATGGGTGTTTCCATCGGACGCCTCCGGGAGGACCATGTATATGACTGGAAGTTTGTAGGTCTGTCCCACAATACAGTCCGGGGAGCGGCCGGAGGAGCAGTGCTCTGCGCCGAGCTTCTGAAGGCCCAGGGCTATATCGCAGCCAAATAATCAGAAAGAAAATTTATGAAGAAAAAGGATATGAAAATGGTCATTTCTGCCGCAGGAATGGCCATTTGCCTGTTATGCGGCAGCTGCGGCGGAGAAAGAACCGGAAAGACAGAAGAAAGGCTGAGAACAGCGGGGACTCTGCTTTTGGAGACTGTCCGGGAAGTCCGGCAGGAGCGGGAACAGAAGGAGCGGGAAGCCCGGGAAAGGGCTGCCCGGCTGGAAGCGTACCGTACCTGCAGCTCCGGAACCAGGATAGAGGAGGAACTGACAGAGGAAGAGACGGACAGTCTGTTCTATGGGTCTGAGATACCGGAGGAGGTTTTCCGGCGGATGAATGGAGTCTCTTATGTGGAAAATGAGGATATTGCCCTTTCCGATCTCCGGTATCTGCGGATGCTTTATGTGGGATTTGACGGCCAGCCCCATGTGGGAGAAATGGTGGTTCATGAGCAGATAGCAGATACGGTGCTGGAAATTTTCCGTATTCTGTACGACAGCGGATATCAGATAGAAAAAATGCGCCTCATCGATGATTACGGCGGCGATGACGATGCCTCCTGCCTGGATAACAACACCTCCTGCTTCAATTACCGGGTGGTGGAGGGAAGCACAAGTCTGTCCCGCCATGCCTTCGGAATGGCCATAGACATCAATCCCTTTTACAATCCCTATGTGACTTATGAGGACGGCATAGAACATATTTCGCCGGAAGGCAGTGAGTCTTACGCAGATCGTTCGGCTGATTTTCCCCATAAGATCGGCGGGGAGGGAGACCTGTGCCTGGAACTGTTTGAGGAGCGGGGCTTCACCTGGGGCGGGGACTGGAGGACTCTGAAGGATTATCAGCATTTTCAGATAAACGGTTCTTAAAAAATTTTGTAGTAAATTCATCATTTCCTTCGTTATTATTTATAGAAGACAGAAAAAACAGAGACAAAGAAAAGGGCGGACGAAGGAGGAGCAGGTATGAAAAAGCGATATGGGGTCCTGGTTTTGCTGCTGATGGCCCTGCTGGCGGCAGGCTGCGGCGGGAGAGACGATGAGGTTTTGTCTGAAAAGCCTGTGATTTACCTGTATCCGGAAAAGGCGGAGGAGGTAAGCGTCTGGCTGGATTATGACGGGGAACTGACCTGTACGTACCCGGCTTATGAGGACGGCTGGCATGTGATAGCAAGGCCGGACGGCACCCTTCAGGATTTGAGAGACGGGCAGGAGTATTCCTATCTGTTCTGGGAAGGCGCCGCGGATGCTCAGTATGATATGAGCACAGGCTTTGTGGTAAAAGGGGACGACACGGCAGTCTTTCTTCAGGAAAAACTGTCCGAGCTTGGGCTTACGCCTGCAGAGTATAATGAGTTTATCGTATACTGGCTTCCGAAAATGCAGGAAAATCCATGGAATCTGATTACCTTTCAGACCGATGCCTATACCAGCCAGGCGGAGCTGCGTATTGAGCCGGAGCCAGACAGTATTATCCGAGTCTTTATGGCTTATCAGGCCCTGGAAAAGCCGGTCACTGTGCCGGAGCCGATGCTGCGCCCTGTGCCCCGGAAAGGATTTACTGTAGTGGAATGGGGCGGAACAGAGGTAAAATAAAAACGGAGAATACCGCTGCGCTTTGAAGGGCTGGCAGCCTGAAGGGGAAAGCAGCGGTATTTTTGTAATTTTTTGTGGAAAAACGATTGATTTCCAGGAAGGTTTATGCTATTCTGCATATATCAGCCAGGTCTGCTGATTCAAAAGGAGAGCTTCTCTCCGAGTTTCCCGATTTATATGAGTTCCCGTTCAGCATGAAAGATGCAAAAGGAAGCAGTGCTGCTGTCTGCGGCGGCCGGAAAGTACAGAAGATACGTTTTTTGGCAGGAGAGCGTTGAAACTTTGCGCAATATTTTATAAAATAGGGAGGAAAACAGTTGCATAAAACGTTAAAAGAATTAACGCTGCTGGACAGATTTCTGTTTGATCAGACTATGGACTGCCCGGAAGCCCATGAAGCGGCCCTGCAGATTATTTTCGGCGATCCGAATCTCAGGCTTCTGACCCCGGCGCAGACTGAGAAGGAGCTCAGGACAGCCCCTTGGCTCCGTTCCATCCGCCTGGATGTCTATGCCCTGGATCAGGACCTCTCAGTCTACAGCACAGAGATGCAGAAAGAATGCAGGAATGATCTGGTAAGCAGAGAATTGAGGGATTTCCTGCATTACATTGAGCGGACGGATGACGTTTCCGCGGAGCAGACGGAAAGTGAACGAATTCGAAAGATCCATAGTTATGTTCAAAAGATAAGGACCAGTGAGGAAATGGGAGTGAAGTATATGCAGGCATGGGAAGAAAAAGCTCTTGAAAGGCTGGCCGGAAAAGAGGAAGGAAAGGCAGAAGGCAAAGCGGAAGGGAAAGCGGAGAGCGTCCTTGAGCTTCTGGAGGAACTGGGTCCGGTACCGGAGGAGCTGCGGAAGAAAATCATGGACGAAAGAGAGATGAATACCCTGAAAGGCTGGCTGAAGCTGGCGGCAAAGGTATCTTCCGTGGAGGATTTCTGTTTTCTGCTTGACAGTAAAGAAAAAATATAATAAGATAGACCCAGAAAAAGCGAACAGACATTCGAAAAAAGGAATCTGGGAGAGGAATAAGGAGAAATAAATGGTTAAGGAAGAAAAGCAGAAAGCGCTGGAGGCGGCTCTGGCGCAGATTGAAAAACAGTTTGGAAAGGGCTCCGTCATGAAGCTTGGCGATAAGGGAGCCAATATGCAGATAGAGACGACGCCGACAGGCTGCCTGAGCCTGGATCTGGCGCTGGGACTGGGCGGAATCCCGAAGGGACGAATCATTGAGGTATATGGTCCGGAATCCAGCGGTAAGACTACAGTGGCCCTTCATATGGTGGCTGAGGTTCAGAAGCGGGGAGGCATCGCGGGCTTTATTGACGCGGAGCACGCGCTGGATCCGGTTTACGCGAAGAATATTGGCGTGGACGTGGATAATCTCTATATCTCTCAGCCGGATAATGGAGAGCAGGCTCTGGAGATTGCGGAAACTATGGTCCGCTCAGGCGCGGTGGATATTATTATTGTAGACTCTGTGGCGGCTCTGGTGCCGAAGGCGGAGATCGAGGGCGATATGGGCGATGCCCATGTGGGCCTTCAGGCAAGACTGATGTCACAGGCGCTGAGAAAGCTGACTGCGGTGATCAGCAAGTCCAAATGTACGGTGATTTTTATCAACCAGCTCCGTGAAAAGGTGGGCGTTATGTTTGGAAATCCCGAGGTGACCACGGGAGGCCGGGCGCTTAAGTTCTATTCCTCTATCCGTATGGATGTGCGCCGGATTGAGACCCTGAAGCAGGGCGGAGAGATTGTGGGCAACCGGACCAGGATTAAGGTTGTGAAAAATAAAATCGCGCCCCCTTTTAAAGAGGCAGAGTTTGATATTATGTTTGGAGAGGGAATCTCCAGAGAAGGTGACATTCTGGATCTGGCTGCCAATACAGGCGTGGTAAATAAGAGCGGAGCCTGGTACGCGTACAATGGTGAGAAGATCGGCCAGGGACGCGAGAACGCGAAGCTGTACCTGAAGCAGAATCCGGAAATCTGCCAGGAGATTGAAGAAAAGGTACGGGAAGGCTTTGGCCTGGACTCGGCGAAACCAGAGAGCGGAGAGCAGGACAGCCAGGAGAAGACGAAGGAGAAGTCTGCGGAAAAGCCTGCGGACAAGTAAGCGGTGGGTTTAAATGAGACAGAGACAGCCAGGAAAAGCTGAGGAGAAATCAGGCGACATTAAGCGCGCGAGACACCGGGCTCTCCATATTCTGGAGCGCAGCGACAGGACGGAGAAGGAGCTTCGCGCGAAGCTGGAGCAGAATTATAAGCCGGAAGCTGTGGAGGATGCGGTGGCTTATGTGAAAAAATACCGTTACCTGGACGACGTGCGGTATACGGTAAACTATCTGAACAGCCGCGGACGGGTCAAGAGCCGCCGACAGGTGGAGCAGGAGCTTCTTTACAAAAAGGGAATTTCAAAGGAGATTCTTGAGGAAGCTCTTCAGGAGGCAGAGCCCCAGGATGAGCGGGAGCAGATCCGGCGCTGGATGGAGAAAAAACAGATTCATCCGGAGACAGCGAGTCAGGACGAGCTGCGGAAGTTTTATCTGTTTCTGATGCGCAGAGGGTTCCGAAGCGAGGATATTTTAAGCGAGATAAGGGTTACTGCGTCCTGATTTTCAGGAAGCCGTGATTGGAAAATACGAAGTTTCAGGATAAAAAGGGGCGGGACCTCGGAACGTGAGGTTACCCGCCCTGTTTTTGTCCCGCAGCCGGCATTTCTGTATCCTGCGGAATGATGTTTACAAAGTTTTCTGCTTTTTCCCAGCCAGAGAAAGAGCAATCTTCTCCGGCGTAATCGGAAGCTCCCGGTGCCATACTCCGGTGGCCCGGTAGATGGCATGGGTCAGAGCCGGGGCCGGAGTGTTGATTACGATTTCGCCGATGGATTTTGCGCCGAAGGGTCCGGTGGGCTCATAGCTGTGCTCAAATTCCACATGGAGATTTCCCATATCCAGACGGGTGGGAATCTTATACTGCATGAAAGAGGAACCGATGGGCCTTCCGTTGTGATCATACCGTACATCCTCCATCAGGGTATGGCCGATTCCCTGGACGATGCCGCCCTCTGTCTGGACGCGGGCCAGAGCAGGGTTGATGGGGATGCCGCAGTCTACTACGGCCATATAGTCCAGGATGGTTACGAGGCCGGTCTCTTTGTCCAGCTCGATTTCTACCATTCCTACCATGTAAGGCGGGGGAGAGACCGGGGAGGAGTGGCTTGCGGTGGCCTCGGCTGCCTGGGTATTGAACACCTGGGACTTATAGCCGATTTCCTCGAGACTGAGTGTTTCTTCCGTGCCCGTCCGCCGGACCTGGCGGCCTTCAAAGACCATTTCCGAGGCATCGCAGCCCAGCATTTCCGCGGCGATGGAACAGATCCTTTCTTTCAGCTCCGCGCAGGCTTTTTCTACGGCCTTTCCTGTAATATAGGTGGTGGAAGAAGCGTAGGAACCGGAGTCGTAGGGAGAAGCGTCCGTATCCGCGCCGAAGACAGCCACGTCATCCACGTCACAGTCCAGGCATTCGGCGGCCATCTGCGCCAGAATTGTATCGCAGCCGGTTCCCATATCCGCAGCGCCGATGATCAGATTGTAAGTACCGTCCTCACTGAGCTTGATAGTGGCGGAGCCTACATCCACATGGGAGATACAGGAGCCCTGCATGGCCATGGCCACACCGGCTGCCCGCACTTTGCCGTTTCCCATATCCCGGACCGGATATTTCTCATCCCAGTGGAACATTTTCCGGCAGTGATCCATGCAGCGGTCAAGTGCGCAGGCATTGGCGGTTTCGTTATAATAGGAGGGCATTTCCATGCCTTCTTTGACCATATTTTTGTCACGGATTACAGTGGGATCCATGCCCAGCTGTTCCGCCAGCTCGTTGACAATGGTTTCCAGCGCGTAGATGCCCTGGGTGGCCCCATAGCCCCGGTAGGCTCCGGATGCCTGCAGATTGGTATAGACTACGTCATAGCTGAAACGATAGGCTTCCAGACCTCCTGTATACAGGGGAATGGCCTTGTGTCCGGACAGGCCTACCGTGGTGGGTCCGTGCTCGCCGTAGGCGCCTGTATTGGAAAGTGTGTAGAGGTCGATGCAGCGGATGCGGCCGTCTCTGTTGGCTCCCAGTCGGATGCGGATCTCCATCTCATGGCGGGGCGAGCCTGCGATCTGGGATTCTTCCCGGGTGTAAATAAGCTTGGCGGGGCGTCCGGTCTTCAGCGTGACAAAGGCAGGGTAGACTTCGCAGACCGCCGTCTGCTTGGCGCCGAAGCCTCCTCCGATCCGGGGCTTTTCCACACGGATCCGGCTTTTGGGAATGCCGAGAGCCTGGGACAGGATTCTGCGGCAGTGGAACACGATCTGGGTGGAAGAAATCACATGAAGCCTGCCGTAACGGTCCAGCTCCGTGTAGGTGCGGAAGGTTTCCATCATGGTCTGGTTGAAGGCTTTTGTGTGATAAGTGCGGTCCAGGACAATCTCGCAGTCAGACAGCACAGCCTCCACGTCTCCGTCGCTGTTTACACCGCTGGCTGTCAGATTCCTTTTGGGATCGCCGCCCACCTGGCAGGGGGGAAACCAGTCGTCCTCCGGATGGACCAGAATGGGATTATCCTTGGCCTTCCGGAAATCGAGCACAGGTTCCAGAACCTGGTATTTTACTTTAATCAGTTTCATGGCCCGGAGAGCCGCTTTTTCAGTCTCGGCCGCAATGATAGCCACAGGGTCTCCCACGAAGCGCACATGCCGGTCCAGGATCAGACGGTCATAGGGGGAAGGCTCCGGATAGGTCTGGCCTGCGATGGCAAACCGGGTTTTCGGCACGTCCTCCCAGGTGTAGACAGCTGCTACGCCGGGGACCTTCATGGCAGTGGAAGTATGGATTTCCTGAACGATGGCATTGGCATGGGGAGAGCGCAGAAGCTTCACTACCAGCGCGCTGCCGGGGGTAATATCGTCCGTGTAGACAGGCCTGCCCAGCAGAAGCTGCATGGCGTCCTTCTTTCGGACCGGTTTATTGATAGATTTATATTCTTTTTGTTCCATAGCTGTCTCCTTGCGCGCTTTTATGCGCGGTTCTGATTTCTGCGGTTTTCCAGATAGCTCCGGATTCCCCTCAGCTGTCCTTCATAACCGGAGCAGCGGCAGAGGTTGCCGGCAAGAAACATGCGGATCTCATCGTCGGTGGGATCGGGATTTTCCCGCAGAAGGGCGATGGTGTTCATGACAAAGCCGGGATTGCAGAAACCGCACTGGTCCGCGCCCTGATCGGCGATAAAACCGGCAAAATCAGCGGCCTCCTCCTGCAGCCCCTCCAGGGTATGAATGCTGTGGCCGGCCGCCCGGGCAGCCAGCATGGAGCAGGAGAGGATGGGACGTCCATCCAGCAGCACCGTGCAAAGTCCGCAGCCGGAGGTCTCGCAGCCTCTTTTTACGCTGTAACAGCCGTGGTTTCTTAAAAAATCTATGAGAAGCAGGCCGGGGTCGATATGATCTGTGACAGGTCTGCCATTCAGGGTAAGCTTCAGTTCCATGTTTCCATTCCTCCCAGTTCCAGAGCGCTGCGTTTTGCCAGTACGTTGATAAGATGGGTCCGGTAGGCGGCGCTTCCCCGGAGATTGCTTCCGGTCGGAGCCGATTCTGCCGCGCAGGCGGCGAAGGCCCGTGCGCTGTCCTCCGTAATGCCGTCCTTCAGAAGTCCCTGCCCGTCCCGGATCACCATGGCCCGGGCGGGGCGGGCGCCGATGACAGCACGGTATTCGCCTTCCACGCGGGAAAGGGCACAGGTGAGCACAGGAAAATCCGTGCGCTGATTTCGCATGGCCTGGTATACGAAAATGCCGGGCTTCTTTCTGACCAGAATCCGGACAAGAATATCATTGTCCTGTTTCATGGACGCAAAGGTTTCCAGGGGAAGGATTCCTCCCTTGTACAGCTCCACATAGGTATCCATGGATAGAAACAGGGTCAGTACGTCAGAAAAGCCGAAACGGCCCCAGATACTGCCTCCCACGGTTGCCATGTTCCGGAACTGGACGCCTATGATGTCCCGCACTGCCCGGGCGGCGGCGCCGCAGGTGTAGGCGTTCAGGCCGGGATGAGTCTCCAGCTGGCGCAAGGTCACCATGGCGCCGATGGAAAACTCTTCATCTGTCTCTTCGATGGCGTCCAGGCCCAGACGGCACAGGTCGATGGCGGTGCCTATGGTATTTCGCGCCATTTTCATCCAGAGCATGCCGCCGATGATGCGGCCGCTTCTTTTCTGATTCAGCTGATAAGCTTCCTCCAGGCTTTCTGCCTGGACATAATTTTGTATATTGATCATGGTATAGAGTCCTTTTCGGGCCGCTCTGGGGAGGAAACAGATGATAAAAGTTCCTTCCGCGGGAGGCCTGTGTAGATATGTACAGTGACAGCAGTAATTCAGCCATGCAGATATTCTGATAAATACAGGTGAAGTCCGCATGGCTGTCTTGAAATTTGGCAGTCCGGCGCCGCAGGCCGCTGCTTTTTGAAAGCCGCAGGGTCCAGATTCCAGGATTCGACACCGGATTTTGACATTATTATAGCAGTATGGCTTGATTTTGGAAAGAGGAATTGCTATAATCCCGTTGTAGTTTTAAAACAATAACGATAAGGAGAACGAAGTGTTTATGAAGAAAATTCTTTCCCTGCTGCTTGCTCTGGCCATGACGCTGTCTCTGGCAGCCTGCGGCCCCAATGAGTCTGCGGCAGATACCCAGCCGGCTCTTTCCGGAGAAAACGCGCAGGAAGAAACGGCAGAAAATGTGAGTGATACAGAGGAGAACGCTTCCGCTGCAAGCGCGGAAGATGAGTCTTACCAGACTGCTTATCCTGTCACGGTGACCGATCAGGCAGGCCGTGAAGTGACCATTGAGGAAGAGCCCCAGAAGCTGGTCAGCGGATATTATATTTCCACCAGCCTTCTGATTGCTCTGGGACTGGAGGACAGGCTGGTGGGAATCGAGGCCAAGGCGGATACCCGTCCCATCTATCAGCTCAGCGCTCCCGAGCTTCTGGACCTTCCAAGTGTGGGGACCGCAAAGGAGTTTGATCTGGAGGGCTGCGCGGCTCTGGAGCCGGATCTGGTGATTCTTCCGCTTAAGCTTCAGGAATCTGCGGATACGCTGGAAGAGCTGGGCATTACCGCCCTGGTAGTGAATCCGGAGGATCAGGACCTTTTGCATGAGACCATAGAGCTGGTGGGAACCGCGACCAACACAGAGGAGAAAGCCCAGTCCCTTCTGGACTTTGCGGAGGAGCAGGAAGCCCGCCTTGCGGAGGCGCTGGCCGGTGTGGAGACACCCAGCGTCTATCTGGCAGGAAATTCCGATCTTCTGTCCACAGCGGGAGACGCCATGTACCAGTCGGATATGATCCGGATGGCAGGAGGCGTAAACGCGGCGGCTGAGATTACGGATACCTACTGGGCAGAGATAAGCTATGAGCAGCTTCTTGCCTGGGATCCGGATTATATCGTGCTGGCGTCTGACGCGGACTACACAGTGGATGATGTCCTGGCTGATCAGAATCTGGCGGACTGTACTGCTGTGGTAAATGGAGCGGTATATCAGATTCCCGGAGACGCGGAAGCTTGGGACAGCCCTGTTCCCAGCGGTATCCTGGGAGCGGTATGGCTTTCCTCCATCCTTCATCCGGAAGAGTGTCCGGAGGCAGACAGCGCGGCGGTGATAGATGGATACTATGAGACTTTCTATGGCTTTACCTACAGTGAAAATTAGACTTTTGTGCGCAGCCGGAGTGATCCTGATGACCGCTCTGGCTGCTGCCAGTTTATTTGTGGGAAAATACCCCCTGACGCTGGAAGGAATTCTCGGCGGAGATGCCATGCAGCTGAGAGTATTCTGGACGCTCCGGGCCAGCCGCGCCGCAGCAGGCGTCATCGGCGGCTTTGCGCTGGGTGTGGCAGGCTTTGTCTACCAGACGGTGTTCCGCAATCCTCTGGCATCCCCGGATGTAATCGGGGTTTCTTCTGGCGCCAGCGCGGGAGCGGCGGCCGGAATTTTGTTTCTGTCCGGAGCTGCCGCGGTGACGGCTTCCGCCTTTGCGGGCGCTCTGGCGGCAGTGGTTCTGGCCCTGGCGCTTTCTTCCCTGGACCGGGCCGGAAGGAACAGCACGATCGTGCTGGCAGGCATCGCGGTCCATTCGCTGGCCCAGACTGCGCTTATGTGTCTGAAGCTTACTGCCGATCCGGAACGGGAGCTGGCTTCCATCGAATACTGGATCATGGGGAGTCTGAACGGAATCAGCGGCTATTCCATCGGCGCAAATCTGCTCCTGTGTTTTCTGTGCCTTGTTATCCTGTTTCTTCTGCACCGCCAGATTCTTCTTCTGTCCGCGGAGGAAGGGGAGGCCAGGATGCTGGGCGCAGATGTGGGGAGGCTGCGTCTCGCGGTGCTGCTGACCGCGACTCTGGCAGTCTCCTGTATCGTGAGTCTGTCCGGCCTTATCAGCTTTGTGGGACTGCTGGCGCCTCACGGCGCCAGACTTCTGACGAAGCGGAACAGTATCGGCACCATGCTGCTGGGAGGACTTCTGGGGAGTATTCTTCTGACGGGAGCCGACATCCTTGCCAGGAGTGTCTCCTCCACAGAGCTTCCGGTCAGCATCTTTACCAGTCTTCTGGGAGCGCCGTTTCTGATTTTTCTGATTATCCGTAGGAGGCAGAACGCATGAGTTTTTTTAAAGTGGAAGATTTGACAGCCGGTTACGGCGGGAGACCTGTGGTTGAGAAAATTTCCTTTGAGCTGGAAGAAGGTTCTCTTCTGGGACTTCTGGGAGCCAATGGAAGCGGAAAGACCACACTCCTGAAAGCCATATGCGGGATTCTGCCCCATCAGGGCAGCTGTGTGCTGGAGGGAACCCGTCTGGAGAAGCTGCCGCCCCGGCAGCTTGCCAGACTGTGCAGCTATATTCCCCAGCGCAGCGGCATCTCCATCGACATTTCGCTTCTGGATGTGGTATTGATGGGCTTTAACCCGAGACTGGGCCTTCTGGAGCATCCCTCTGCCCAAATGAAGGAAAAAGCCCGGCAGGCCCTGGCACAGACCGGGCTTGAAGAGCGGGCGGAGGATAATTATCTCCAGCTGAGCGAGGGGCAGAAGCAGCTCTGCATACTGGCCCGCACGCTGGCAGCGGAAGGAAGGTTTCTTCTTCTGGATGAGCCGGAGAGCGCCCTGGATTTCCGCCACCGCTACCGGATGCTGGAGCTTCTGCGGGACTGGCTCAGAGGAGGGGAGGATGGCGGACAGAAGAAAAGAGCAGCGGCAGCGGCTCTCCACGATCCGTCTCTTGCGCTGAACTGCTGTGACAGCCTGCTTCTGCTGTCGGAGGGGAAGATTCATGCGGTTCTGCATCCCGGCACAGATCCGCTGGAGCGTATGGAAGAGCAGCTTGCTGTCATCTACGGAAGCGTCAGCCTGCACAGATGCCGGGACAAAAGCGGCCGGGAGCAGCTGGTGATGCTGAAGGAAAACGGAGGACTGGAATGAGAGCAGCAGTCAGAATCACATTTTTGGATGAAAACGGAGAAAAGTTTTTCGGGGAAGGCCCCTGCCGCCTGCTTCATGCCGTGGACGCGACAGGTTCCCTGCGGGCGGCCGCCCAGTCTATGGGGATGGCCTATACCAAGGCTTTGAAAATAATGAAAAACGCGGAGAGGGCCCTGGGGTTTGCCCTGACAGAACGGACAGCGGGAGGAAAGGACGGCGGGGGAAGCTTTCTGACGCAGGAGGGAAAGGAGTGGCTGAAGCGGTATGAGAGCTACCGGGACGCCTGTATACAGGCTGACAGAGAACTGTATCTGGAATTCTTTCCGGAGCAGCGGTAAGCGGCATCTGCTCCTGACCGGGGACAGGGGAAGCGGAAAGTCGACGCTGCTTTCCAGGCTTTTAAAAAGGCTTTCTCCTGTGGGGCCTGTCCCTGGGATCAGAAGCTGGGCAGAGCCGGGAAGGGCCGTGTATATCAGGGAAAATATTTCCGGAGAGACGGTTCAGGTGGGACGCTTTGATCCTTCCATGCCTGGAAAAGAGAACAGGATGCGGCCTCTGCCGGATGGTTTTCAAAAGGCAGGCGTTCAGATACTGGACAGTCTGATGAGGCTGGAAGGTGAATGGGTCGCCATAGATGAGATTGGCTACCTGGAATCCGGCTGCCCGGAATACTGCGGCGCGGTTCGAAGACTGATGGCTCAGAAACGGCTGGCCGCCGCCGTGCGCAGTCAGGCTCTGCCGTTTCTGAATGAACTGCGCAGCCGCCCGGATGTGTTTCTGGTGAACCTGGACGCTCCTTTTGCAAACCTGGGCTGTGTGATTATGGCTTCGGGACTTGGAAAACGCTTTGGCGGAAACAAGCTGATGGCAGATTTCCGGGGAAAACCCCTGATTCAGCATGCCCTGGATGCCACAGAAGGGATCTTTGAACGGCGCGCGGTGGTGACACGGCACAAAGAAGTGGAAGAGCTGTGCCGCAGGCAGGGCATCCCTGTGGTCTTTCACAGTCTTCCTTACCGCAGTGATACAGTCCGCCTGGGACTGGAAAAACTTGGAGCGGGAAGCCGGGAGACAGAAGACAGGAGAGCAGAAAGAATGGGAACAGAAGGAATGGAAGCAGAAGGCGGGGAATTGGACCGCCTGGACGGCTGCCTGTTCTGTCCGGGGGATCAGCCGCTGCTTGGCTGGGATACGGTGGCTTCTCTGGCCCTCTGCGCGGCTTCTGAAAAGGAATTTATCTGGCGGGCTGCCTGGAATGGCAGGGAGGGCTCTCCGGTTCTTTTCCCCAGGTGGGCCTTCCCGGAGCTGCTGGCCCTTCCGGATGGAAAAGGCGGGGGCTTTGTGGCGGGAAGACACCGGGAAAGAATCCGGACCGTCTCTGCTGGAAGCCGCTGGGAGCTTCAGGATGTGGACTGCCTGGAGGATCTGGAGCTGCTGCGGCAGTTATTTTAACCTTCCGTGGTACATATCGCTGAAAATCCCGTTCCGGCGGATCAGCTCCTCATATTTCCCGGATTCCGTGATTCTTCCTTTGTCAAATACCAGAATGGTATCGCAGTTTTTCAGAGTAGTCAGCCGGTGGGCGATGGAAATGACTGTCATGGGAGTCTCCTTCATAAGCTTTTCGATTTCCAGCTGGATATGTTTTTCCGAGGTGTTGTCAAGGGCCGAGGTGGCCTCGTCCAGAATCAGAATTTCCGGTTTCCGGAGAAAAATCCGGGCAATGGCGATTCTCTGACGCTGGCCGCCGGACAGATTCCCGCCGCCTTCGGCGACCAGCGTATCAAATTTTTCCGGAAGCGACTGGATAAAATCATACAGATAAGCCTTTCTGGCGGCCTTCTCCACATCCTCCAGGGGAATCCGGCCGTCCAGGCCATAACAGATATTATCGTAAATGGTACCGGCGATCAGGAAAGGGCTCTGGGGCACCAGAGCGATTTTTTCCGCGATCTCATTTCGTGTCAGCCGGGCAAGATTTTCCCCATGAATATAGACTTCGCCCTCCCAGGGCTCCATTTTGCATAAGATTTTAATAAAGGTGGATTTGCCGCAGCCGCTTGGGCCTGCGATACCCAGAAAACTTCCCTTTCTGACCGCAAGGCTGATGTGGCGGAGCACGGGTTCTTCCTTATCGTAGGAAAAGGACAGATCCTTTACGAGGACGCTGCAGTCTTCCTCCGGAGCGGCATTTTCTGCAGGGGACTGCTCCTGTAAAATGGGATTTTCTGCAGGGGGCAGCTCCTGTAAAACTGTGTTTTCTGTCCGGGACTGTTCCTGGAAACCGCTGTCATCCTTTTCGGAAGACGGCTCTGAAGGAAGAGCGGCCGGAGACTCATAGGAAAAGTCGCAGGGCAGCTCCATCATCCGGAAGAAATCCTTTGCCAGAACCAGGGATTCCGAGAGCTCGTCAAGAATCCGGTGCAGCTCCTTCAGCGGCGTAATCAGCTGGATAAAGCAAAGATATGAGGTCAGCACGCTTCCCACGCTGATGCTTCCCTTTGTGGCGAGAAAGGTGGAGGTTCCGATCATGAGCACGGTAAATACAGCCTCGTTGATAAATTTGAGACAGTCGTATTTTGCCATCTGCACATGATGGCGCATTTCTTTTTTTCTCAAATATTCGGATTTTTCTCCAAACCGTTTTTCTTCCAGAGCCACACTGTCTGAAATCCGGATTACCTCAATGCCGTTCAGCAGTTCCACGATGGTGCCGTCCATGGCAGACTTGGTCTCCAGAAGATCGACCCGGATGCCCTGCTGGGTGCTGATCTGCCGGAAGACGATGAGGGTTCCTGTGGGAATGACCAGCAGCATGGGCAGGACCAGGATAGGGGGAAGTGTGCAGAAAATGGTGATGACGGCCGCGATGCTGTTGAAAACCGCAGGCGCGAAATCCATAAAAAGCAGCTTTTCCAGCTTTACCGTGCCCTCCAGACAGCGGTTCAGCCTGCCGTGGATATTGCCGGTCATATTCTCCTTGAAATAAGACAGAGGCGCCTTCAGCAGGGAGACAAGCACCAGTCCCCGGGCTTTCTTTTCTGTCTTTGTGGCAGTATCCTCCACCATGATTCTCCGTACTATTTTGATCAGCTCATTGGCCACGTTTACGATCAGGATAAAAAGCAGGAAAGGGATCACCTTCAAAAACGCAATCCGTTCCTGAATCAGAATATCATCGGTCAGCCAGCCGATGGCCTGCGGCGTCAGCTGTGACAGGCCTGCGGAAATCATCATAATGCAGATAATGAGCAGAAACTGAAATTTCTGCCCCGGTTCCAGCAGTTTGTACAGCCTGCGGAATACCGGAAGGATATTTTTCTGTTTTTTCATAGCGTTCCCCTCTGTTTTTCTGCGCGGGCGCGGCGGGACATGAGGAGCCCGGGCGCCGGCTTGTCACGGCCCATTATAACACTCCGCTGCCGCGGCGGCAAACAGGAATGCTATTTGCCAGAAATATGTTGATTTGTGTCTCTTTTTCCTATATACTGACACGTATTGGATGATTACACGAAAGAGAGGAATTATGAATGAATAACACTACTCAGGCAAACGCCGAACTGATGAAGTTTGACGGAAAGCCTTCCTGGGGCGCGGTTTTCCCCCAGGCGATGCAGCATGTTCTTGCGATGCTTATCGGCAACATTACTCCGCCCATGCTGATTGCAGGTATCTGTGGTCTGAGCGCGGAGGAACAGATTATGCTGACCCAGGCAGCGATGATTATCGGCGGTATTACCACGCTGCTGCAGCTGTTCCCGGTATTCGGGTTCGGCATGAAGCTGCCCAATGTAATGGGCGTAGCCTTTGCCTATATGCCGATCCTGACCATTATCGGAGCCAATTATGGTATAGCGGCCATTTTCGGCGCTCAGCTGGCAGCCGGTTTTGTATCGATTTTTATCGGGATGTTTATCGGAAAAATCCGCCGGTTCTTCCCGCCCATTGTCAGCGGCACGGTGGTTATGAGTATCGGTCTGTCACTGTATCAGACGGCCATCAATTATATCGGCGGGGGTTCCGCGGCCCAGAATAACGGGACTTTTGGATCAGGAAGATTCTGGATTCTGGCAATTCTCACGCTGATTGTGACGCTGGCCTGCAACTTTTTCGGCAAAGGCCTTCTGAAGGCCTCCGGCATGCTGATCGGTATCATCGTGGGTTATATCGCTGCCCTGATTATGGGAGATGTGGTCAGCTTTGCGGATCTTCAGACCGCGTCCTGGTTTGCCCTGCCCCGTCCCTTCTACTTCGGGCTGGAGTTTCATCCCGACGCGATCCTGATGATGATTCTCATGTATGTGGTTCAGGCGGTTCAGACCATCGGCGACGTGTCCTCCACTACCATGGGAGGCTTTGGCCGTCAGTGTACGGATAAGGAGCTGGGAGGAGCTATCAAGGGCCAGGGACTGTGCGGCATGATTGGAGCCTGTATCGGCGGCCTTCCCACAGACCCCTATAGCCAGAATGTGGGCCTGATCTGCACCACCAAGGTAGTTTCCAGAAGGGTCTTCACCATGGTAGGTGTCATCATGCTGATAGCAGGCGTCTTCCCGAAATTCAGCGGCCTGATGGCCACGATTCCCCAGCCTGTGCTGGGCGGAGCGACTGTCACCGTATTTGCGGCTATTACCATGTCAGGTATCCAGCTTCTGAATGAGCAGCCGATGAATTACCGCAACAGAATGATTGTGGGTATCGCGCTGGCTCTGGGAATCGGCATCGATGCGGCGCCTGAGATCCTGCAGTTTGTTCCGGAACTTCTGAACAATATCTTTGGAAGCTCCCTGATGGTTTCCTTCCTGATTGTGTTTATTCTGAATATCATTATTCCGAAGGATGACACGCCGGAAAGCTGAAAACACCGGCAGACGGCGCACACAGTGCGGAGAAAAGAAACAGAGACAAAAATACGCCTGCGCGGAAAGCTCTTAAAGAGCCCGCGCAGGCGTATTTTGTCTATGTTTCAGGTAACGCTCCGGAAGGTGATAGAGCCGGTCTCCGGATCCATGGCATCTACGATGGCCAGGGATTCCAGCCGGTATCCCAGATTCCGGATCACGCGTCCGCCGATCTGGAAGCCTTTTTCCACGGCAATGCCCAGTCCCTCCACCGTGGCTCCCGCAGCCTCCACGATGGAAATCAGTCCCTGGAGGGCGCAGCCGTTCGCAAGAAAGTCATCGATGATCAGAACATGATCCTCCGGACCGAGAAATTTTTTGGATACGACTACCTGATTCCTGTTCTTGTGGGTAAAGGATTCCACCTCAGCCACATACATGTCGCCGTCGATATTGATGGATTTGGATTTTTTGGCGAAAACCATGGGAACGCCAAATTCATTGGCCACCGGATAGGCGATGGCGATGCCGGAAGCCTCGATGGTCAGAACCTTTGTCACAGGACAGTCCGCGAACCGGCGGTGAAACTCCTTTCCGATTTCATTCATGAGGGCAATGTCCATCTGATGGTTCAGAAAAGAATCCACCTTGAGGACGCCTCCTGGCTTTACAATGCCGTCTTTTGCAATTCGTTCTTCTAAGAAATTCATGGGGTACCTCCTAAAGATTGGGAACAGTATACCATATTCCCTGTGAGTTGTCATCCACTCTGTTTTGAGGGCGGCCGGGCAGCCGGAAACGCTCCGTCTGTTTTTTGTGCATGTTTTATCCAAATGGGGGAAGTTAGCTTGACATAATGCGAAAATAAGTATAAAATTTAAATGTTGTATATAGCACTTGGCTGACAGATAAATACAGAAACAAGGGACTGGCAGCCGGGTTTGATTTTGTACAATGAAAATTAAATAAGGAGGTGCTCCTGTGCCGTTTTATGTTCCGATAATAGTTGCACTTGTGTCGATTGTAGTTACGGCTCTTGTGACGACTTACGTGCGGAAGACGATGATAGAGAAAAAAGTCGGAAACGCGGAAGAAAAAGCAAGGGAAATAATAGATGACGCATTAAAGGTTGCAGAACGGTCCAAGCGCGAGGCTTTGCTGGAAGCGAAGGAAGAATCGCTGAAGACAAAGAACGAGCTGGAAAAGGAAACGAAGGAACGCAGAGCGGAGCTGCAGCGTTATGAGCGCAGAGTGCTGGCGAAAGAGGAAGCTCTTGATAAGAAGTCAGACGCGCTGGAAAGACGGGAAGCAAGCTATGCGGCCAAAGAAGAGAAGCTGGCGAAGCAGAGCGCTGAGCTGAATAAGCTTCAGGAAAAAAGAGTGCAGGAACTGGAAAGAATCTCTGGCCTTACCTCCGAACAAGCAAAAGATTATTTATTAAAGACTGTTGAAGACGATGTAAAACATGAAGCCGCCAAGCTCGTCAAGGAACTTGAGAGCAAGGCAAAGGAAGAAGCCGATAAAAAGGCAAAGGAATATGTGGTTACGGCGATTCAGAAGTGTGCTGCCGATCATGTGGCAGAGACGACGATCTCCGTTGTACAGCTTCCGAACGATGAGATGAAAGGAAGGATTATCGGGCGTGAAGGACGCAATATCCGGACGCTTGAGACTCTGACCGGAATCGACCTGATCATCGATGACACGCCGGAGGCTGTCATTTTGTCAGGATTTGATCCGATCCGCCGTGAGGTGGCACGTATCGCTCTTGAGAAGCTGATCGTGGATGGACGGATTCATCCGGCCCGTATTGAGGAAATGGTGGAGAAAGCCCAGAAGGAAGTGGACACCATGATCCGCGAGGAAGGCGAAGCAGCCGTTCTGGAAGTGGGAATCCACGGAATTCATCCGGAGCTGGTAAAACTTCTCGGAAGAATGAAATTCCGTACCAGCTATGGACAGAATGCGCTGAAGCATTCCATCGAAGTAGCCCATCTGGCAGGCCTGCTGGCCGGCGAAGTGGGCGTGGACGTGCGTATGGCAAAGCGCGCGGGCCTGCTTCACGATATCGGAAAATCCATCGATCACGAGGTGGAAGGATCACATATTCAGATTGGAGCGGAGCTGTGCAGAAAGTACAAGGAATCTCCGATCGTTATCAATGCAGTAGAATCACATCATGGGGATACGGAGCCGACCTCCCTGATCGCCTGCCTGGTGCAGGCGGCGGATACCATTTCCGCTGCCCGTCCGGGAGCGCGCAGAGAGACCTTGGAGACGTATACCAATCGGTTAAAACAGTTAGAAGATATCGCCAACAGTTTTAAGGGCGTAGACAAGTCTTTTGCAATTCAGGCAGGTAGAGAGATTCGTGTCATGGTAGTTCCTGATCAGGTAGATGACGCTACTATGGTATTGCTGGCAAGAGATATTTCCAAGCAGATTGAGGCTGAATTGGAATATCCGGGCCAGATCAAGGTAAATGTTATCCGCGAAAGCAGGGTAACGGATTATGCGAAATAGGAAAGACGAAGGATGCCGCTTCAGCGGCATCCTTTTTCGATCCCCACAGGATTTTTATAAAGAATACAGAGAGAAGGAGAAGCGATATGGCCAAAATAGGATTTATTGGAATGGGAAATATGGGTTCTGCTCTTCTGAAGGGGCTGCTGAAGGAGTTCCCGGCAGAAGATCTGGTGTTTACGGCCAAGACGGAAGAGACAAGGCGCAGGGTATACGCGGAAACTCAGGTCACCTATACCCAGTCAAACGCGGAATGCGCCAACAGCTGCAAATACGTGGTGCTGGCGGTAAAACCCCAGTACTATCCCCAGGTGCTGAAGCAGATACGCTACGCGGTCACAGAAAATCACGTGGTGATTTCCCTGGCCCCCGGCATTACCATCGAACAGATGAAGGAAGCACTGGGCTCCGATAAAAGAATCGTCCGCGCCATGCCGAACACACCGGCCCTGATCGGAGAAGGCATGACGGGCTTAAGCTATCTGGCGGAGGAGCTTGAGCAGGATGAGATTGATATGGTACATAAAATTTTCGGTTCCGTGGGAAGATACGCGGACGTGGAGGAACGCATGATGAGCGCTGTGGTCTGCGCCAGCGGAAGCTCCCCGGCCTTTGTGTATCAGTTTATTGAGGCATTGGCGGATGGAGCTGTCCAGTATGGCCTGCCCCGGGCCCAGGCCTATGATTTTGCCGCCCAGGCAGTGCTGGGAGCGGCCAAAATGGTTCTGGAGACCGGAAAGCATCCGGGAGAGCTGAAAGATCAGGTATGCTCGCCCGGCGGCACTACCATCGCGGGTGTGGCCGCGCTGGAAAACGCGGGATTCCGGGGCGCTGTCATGAAAGCCTGCGAGGCCTGCTATGAAAAATCCGAGTCCATGAAATAGGATATTTCCGGTGAAATCGTATCATGAAATGGAAAAGCCTCTCATACACTGATCAGTGTATGGGAGGTTTTTTGGTATGAAGGGAATCCGCCTGAAGGGCCGCAATCTGTTTCTGACGCTGTTTTTGACGGGATTTGCCGCAGGCGTGCTGTATATAGCTCTGTTCGGGAGGGCAGCGGTCCATGAGACGACTCTGATGAGCGCTTATTTTTTCACAAAATACCAGCAGGTGGAGTTTGCCTCTGACGAGCTGTTTCTTTATACGCTGAAATCCCGGATGTCCGTGTTTACAATCCTGTGGCTGACAGGGCTGACGGTGCTGGGAACCGCCGCGGTCTGCGGGTTTCTGCTCTGGATAGGGGCCGCGCTGGGGATCACAGTGACCACCGCGGCCATAAAAATGGGGCCGGCGGGTATCCTTCTGTGCGCCGCGGCGGGGCTGCCTCATTTTATCCTCTATATTCCGGCCGGTTGCTGGCTGCTGAAAAAAATATCCTCCATGTCCGGCAGCAGGGAATGGCGTACCAGGCAGTGGAATGACGGAAAGCAGGCATTCTGCCGGTATCTGCTGGTATGGGCTGCGGGCGCCGCGGTATTTCTGGCAGGGGCATTTCTGGAAAGTTATGTAAATCCCATGTTTTTAAAAACGGCTCTGGCATTCATATAAGGGGCTTTCCGATTTTCCGGCCAGGATACGGTAAAAAATTTTTTTATCAATGCTTTACAATATTTGGTGTCCGGAAAAACAGAGGAAACCATATCTTGTGGAATGGCGGGAAACCCCTGATTTTTTCGCAAAATACGGGAAAAAAGACCATTGCTTTTCTGCTTTTTTATTACTATAATGATACATACATCGGTTATCCGGCGGAGAATCCTGTGCCACAGGATTCTTTTTCAGTGGAGCCGGTATCATTGCGAATCGAGGGGCAGAGGGGTTTTATGGAACAGGAAATTAAAGGGTTTGTTTCTTACCTGCATAATGTGAAAAAGACATCTCAGAATACGGAGCTTTCCTACAGGAGAGATCTGGTCAAAATGATGCGGTTTCTGCATGAGCAGAAGATAGACAGGCCGGAGGACGTGACGGAGACAAATCTGAATTCCTATATTCTGGATCTGGAAAAGAAGGGAATGTCTGCGGCGACCGTTTCACGGAACATAGCCGCGATGAAGGGGTTTTATCTGTATCTTTGGAAGGAAGGCAGTATTTCCGCGGATCCGGCGGAAAATCTGAAGGCACCGAGAGTAAAGAAGAAGCTGCCGGATATTCTGTCGGTGGAAGAGATGGCCAGGCTTCTGGAACAGCCGGGAGACCGTACTCCCAAGGGCCTGCGCGACCGGGCCATGCTGGAGCTTCTGTACGCCACGGGAATCCGGGTGACGGAGCTGGTGTCTCTGCGGCTTGAAGATGTAAACTGGAAGCTGGATTATATTGTGTGCCGGGACAGAAACAGGGAGCGGATAGTACCCTATGGCTACCGGGCAAGAAAAGCTATGGAAAAATACATGAAAAGCGCCAGACAGGAGCTGATTGGGGATAAGGAATGCGAGATGCTGTTTCCCAACTGCTCCGGTGAGAGCATGAGCCGCCAGGGATTCTGGAAGCTTCTGAAGCAGTATGTGAAGCAGGCGGGGATCGAGACTGAGATTACGCCCCACACCCTGCGCCATTCCTTCGCCGCGCATCTGGTGGAGAATGGAGCGGATCTTCATATGGTGCAGGAGATGATGGGACATTCGGATATCTCCACGACCATGCTTTACGCCAACCGGGCGCGGGAGATATATGATAAGGCGCATCCGAGAGGATAAAAACAGGGAAAAGGACGGCCGCGGGGCTTTGCTATCCTGTGTTCGGACACCCCGCAGACGGCCGTATGCTTCCGGACGGACTAAAAAGCAGTCCGCCTGAATCATACGGCCGTCCGCGGAGAGCCGGACACTGGGATAACCAAAGCCCCGCGGCCTGTACTGTTTTCGGCTCATATCTTTTTCATTACAGTGAATGCGTCCAGAACCACCCTGCCAAGCTGATAGGAAAGATACGAACCAAAGTTCGGAATGAGGGACTGATAAGGTGTCAGGATTACCATCCAGTATAGTTTTGATGTTCAATCTGAGATTCATTCCAAAAGTAATAATCTGGAAGCGGCTCCGGCTGTTATCAGAAAAAACATAACGCATGACATAGTACAGACCGCGGCTTTCTTCCGCTGCGGTGTCCGGCTTCCCGCGTACGGCTGTATGATTCAGGCGGACTGTTTTTGTCCGTCCGGAAGCATACAGCCGTACGTGGGATGTCCGAACACAGGCGGAAGAAAGCCGCGGTCATCTTATGTCACGCGTTATGTTTTCAGCAGCGCTCAGCTATCTCATACAGCAGTCTCTCGGAATCCTCCCAGCCCAGGCAGGGATCCGTGATGGATTTGCCGTATACATGATCGTGGATTCCCTGGCAGCCTTCCTCGATATAGCTTTCGATCATGACGCCTTTTACCAGACGGCGGATGTCCTCGGAGTAGGAGCGGCTGTGCAGCACTTCCTTGACGATACGGATCTGCTCTTTAAACTGCTTGTTGGAATTGTTGTGGTTTGCGTCTACGATGCAGGCCGGATTCTTCAGCTCTCTGGCGTTGTAGAGGTCCAGAAGATGACGCAGGTTCTCGTAGTGGTAATTGGGCAGGGATACGCCCCGCTCGTTTACGGCTCCGCGCAGAACGGTGTGGGCCAGGTCATTTCCGGTGGTCTGCACATCCCAGTTGCGGTAGATGAAGGAATGGCCGTGCTGGGCCGCGTAGACGGAATTCAGCATGACGGTCAGGTCTCCGCTGGTGGGGTTTTTCATTCCGGTGGGCACATCGATTCCGCTGGCTACCAGGCGGTGCTGCTGGTTTTCCACGGAACGGGCGCCCACAGCGATATAGGACAGAAAATCCATGACATAGCGCAGATTTTCCGGGTAAAGCATTTCATCGGCGGCAGTCAGGCCGCTTTCTTCGATGGCCCGGATATGCATATGGCGCAGCGCGATGATGCCGGCCAGAGGATCGGGCTTTTTCTCAGGATCGGGCTGATGCATGATGCCCTTGTATCCTTCCCCCGTGGTACGGGGTTTGTTTGTGTAAATTCGGGGAATGATCAGAACCTTGTCCTTGATTTTTTCCTGTACCGGGACAAGGCGTCTTACGTAATCGCAGACAGCCTCTTCGTTATCGGCCGAACAGGGTCCGATGATAACGAGAAATTTATCAGATTCACCGGTAAATACCCTGCGGATTTCCTTATCGCGTTCTTCTTTTATCTTAGCCACATGAGGGGGGACCGGGTAGAGCTCACGGGTCTCCTGAGGTGTGGGCAGCTTCTGTATGAAATCAAATGCCATTTCTCTGTACTCCTTACCTGTTGTATATTTTGTATATATTATAAATGACTCCCACGGCAGGTCTGCGGACCTCCTGTTCCGAAAACCTACGGTATTTATAATAATACAGGAATCCTGAAAAGTCACGCATATTTTTTGGAAGCACAGAGAATTTATATCAGGAAGTCCGGGCCCTGCCGGGCTGCAGAAACTCTTTCAGGGCGTTCAGGTTCATCAGGGCGACCAGAAGCTGATTGGCGAGCAGTCCCCAGAGGTAGCCCTGGATTCCGGTCCTGGGCACGAAGAGCAGGATGAAAATAATCCGGATCATGATGCCGGTCAGGTTGTTGAAAAAGCCGGCGCCTGTTTTCCCGAGGCCGTTCAGAATACTGTGCAGAGTTCCGTTCAGGTACAAAAACGGACAGATCCAGGCAAGGGTAATGATGAAATCTCCGGCCATTTCACTGTTGAAAAAGAAGCGGCCGAGAAATTTTCCGGTAAGCAGGAACAGGAGCATGAAGGCGGTTCCCAGAAACAGACAGAAGGAAAAGGTCTTCCGGATGGTCCGCTGGAGCTGTTCCCCGCGGCCTGCGGCCTGGGACTCGGAGACTGTGGGCAGCAGCATGACAGAAACGGCGTTTGTCAGTACGTTGGGAAAGAGAATAAAGGACATGGACATACCGGTAAGGGTTCCGTATACGCTTAAGGCCCGCTCCGTGTCCAGACCGTACTGCTGCAGGGTAAAGGGAATGAGAATGGCTTCCGCGCTGGACAGAAGGTTCATGCAGACCCGGTTTCCGGTGACAGGAGCCGCTGTGAGCAGCATGTCTTTGGCAAGAAGACGCAGAGAATAGTTCCGTTTTCCGGTCCGGCGGTCCGGCCTGCGTTCGGTGGAGACGGCAAAAATTCCGAACAGCATAGAGGAGGCTTCGCCCAATACCAGGCCGATGACAGCCGCGGCCGGTGTGAGACTTCGGCCCTCTGAGACTGCGATCCGGTAAATGAGAAAGACCGCGCCTACCCGGACCAGCTGTTCCGCCAGATGGGCGGCGGCCGGAATCCCGGCCCGGCGCAGCCCGTAGAAATAACCGGTAATGCAGGAATAGCAGGCGCCGAAGGGCACGGTGGCAGACATGATGCGCAGCAGAGAGGCGCAGCGGGCTTCATGAAGAAGCCGCGCGGCGATAAAGTCTGCCTGCGTGTAAAGCAGCAGGACAGCCAGAAAGGACAGGGAGAGGGACAGAACGAGGCCGATGTGCAGGACCGAGCGGGCGCGCCTGCGGTTTCCCTTTGCGGCCTCTGTAGACACAAAACGGGTAACGGCGATTTCGATTCCGGAGGTGGTCAGCGCATAGCAGACTCCATATACGGGAAAAATCATCTGGTAAATGCCGATGCCTTCAGCACCGATGGTCCGGCTTAGGAATATCTTATAAAAAAAGCCGATGAAACGCGTGACAATGCCTGTGGCTGTCAGGATCAGCGTTCCGGCTATCAGGGGATGCTTCTGCTTTTTCATGATGTCTGCTCCTGTGCATGGCGGTACTGTTTAAATATATTCCGGGAACAGACTTGACAGAACAGGGGATGCATGGTATCATCCAATTAAATCCGATAAAAACACTCGGAATTAATCGTGAGGTGAGAATATGAAGCTGTCAACAAAAGGAAGATATGGACTCCGGGCTCTGATTGATCTGGCCCTTTACAGTGAGAACGAGGCGGTCTCCATCGCCAGCATTTCCGCAAGGCAGCAGATTTCGGAAAGCTATCTGGAACAGCTTATCGCAAAACTCCGGAAGGCCGGCCTGGTGTCGAGCGTACGCGGCGCAGGCGGCGGATATAAGCTGGCAAAGCCGGCTTCGGAAATCTCCGTGGGAGATATTTTAAGGGCTCTGGAGGGCAGTCTGGATGCCGTAAAGTGTCCGGGACTGGAGGAAGACGGATTCTGTGAGGGCTCCGAATACTGCGTAACGAAATATGTGTGGCAGAAGATCAATGACAGCATCAACCGCACAGTGGATGAGATCCGGCTGGACCGGCTCATTGAGGAGAGCAGAAAAATGAAAGATGAGGCAGGAACGGTAGGCTCCTGCTGTGTCAATTAATAGGACGGATAGGAGACAGAATAGATGAAAAAACTGATTTATCTTGATAACGCGGCTACGACGAAGACTGCGCCTGAGGTTGTGGAGGCCATGCTGCCGTATTTTTCGGAAGCCTATGGAAACCCCTCCAGCATCTACAGCCTGGCAGGCGAGAGCAAGAAGGCCATTGATGAGGCCAGAGAGACCATTGCGGAAGCTCTGGGCGCCCAGCCGGAGGAGATTTATTTTACAGCCGGCGGAACAGAAAGCGACAACTGGGCTCTGAAGGCCGCGGCAGAGTTTTACAGAAAAAAGGGAAACCATATCATTACCACAAAGATTGAGCATCACGCCATTCTGCACAGCTGCCAGTGGCTGGAAAAACAGGGCTTTGAGGTGACCTATCTGGATGTGGATGAGAATGGCGTGGTAAAGCTGGAAGAACTGAAAAAGGCCATCCGGCCTGCCACCATTCTGATTTCAGTAATGTTTGCCAATAATGAGATCGGAACCATTCAGCCCATCCGGGAAATCGGGGAAATCGCCCATGAAAAGGGAATTCTGTTCCATACAGACGCGGTACAGGCTTTCGGCCAGCTGCCGATCCATGTAGATGATTTCCATATCGATATGCTCAGCGCCAGCGGACATAAACTGAACGGGCCCAAGGGCATCGGTTTTCTCTATATCCGCAAAGGGGTCAAGATCCGCTCCTTTATCCATGGCGGAGCCCAGGAGAGAAAGCGCCGGGCGGGCACGGAAAATGTACCGGGCATCGTGGGCCTTGGAAAAGCTGTGGAGCGCGCGGTGGGAACTATGAAGGAACGCACGGACAGGGAGAGAGAGCTTCGGGATTACCTGATCCAGAGAGTGCTCAGCGAGATCCCCTATACCCGTCTGAACGGCCACCGGAATTTACGTCTTCCCAACAACGCCAATTTCAGTTTTCAGTTTATTGAGGGAGAATCCCTGCTGATTATGCTGGATATGGAGGGAATCTGCGCGTCTTCCGGCTCTGCCTGCACCTCCGGCTCCCTGGATCCCTCTCATGTGCTTCTGGCCATCGGCCTGCCTCATGAGATAGCCCACGGCTCTCTCAGGCTGACCCTGAATGAGGAGATCACGAAGGAGGATCTGGATTTCGTAGTGGATACTCTGAAAAAAATAGTGGAGCGGCTCCGCAGCATGTCGCCCCTTTATGAGGATTTTGTAAAAAAGGCACGGTAAAAACGCGCGGTAAAAAACTGCGGCAATGGAGAGCGCGAAAACGCGCGGAAACTCAGAGAAGAGGAGAAAAGCTATGTACAGTGAGAAAGTAATGGACCATTTTCAGCATCCCCGGAATATGGGAGAGATAGAGAACGCCAGCGGTGTAGGAACCGTGGGAAACGCCAAGTGCGGCGACATCATGCGCATGTATCTGGATATTGATGACAACGGCGTGATTCAGGACTGCAGATTCAAGACCTTCGGCTGCGGCGCGGCTGTGGCTACCAGCAGCATGGCTACAGAGCTGGTAAAGGGAAAGACCGTTCAGGAGGCTCTGCAGGTGACAAATAAGGCTGTGATGGAGGCTCTGGACGGACTTCCGCCTGTGAAGGTGCACTGCTCCCTGCTGGCAGAGGAGGCGATCCACGCGGCCCTCTGGGATTACGCGGAGAAGCACGGCATCACCATTGAGGGCCTGAAAAAGCCGAAATCCGATATTCATGAGGATGAGGAAGAAGAGGAAGAATATTAGAAACGTCAGGAGCAGGCTGGAAAGATCATGGGAAAGAAAAAAGCAGTAATTGGAATGTCCGGAGGCGTGGACTCCTCGGTGGCGGCCTGGCTTTTAAAGGAGCAGGGCTATGAGGTCATCGGGGTGACCATGCAGATCTGGCAGGATGAGGCGGAAGAGGTTCAGGAGGAAAACGGAGGCTGCTGCGGCCTTTCGGCCGTGGAAGACGCCCGGCGGGTGGCCCGGCAGCTGGATATTCCCTATTATGTAATGAATTTCAGGGAAGATTTCAGAAAATCCGTCATCGATTATTTTATCAGGGAGTATCTGGCGGGACGGACGCCGAATCCCTGCATTGCCTGCAACCGCTATGTAAAGTGGGAGGCTCTGCTGAAGCGCAGCCTGGAGATAGGAGCAGATTATATCGCCACCGGCCATTATGCCCGGGTGGAAAAGCTGCCCGGCGGCCGGTTTGCCATCCGGCAGTCTGTGACGGCCGCCAAGGATCAGACCTATGCCCTCTACAATCTGACCCAGGAGCAGCTTTCCCATACCCTGATGCCGGTGGGGGAATATTCCAAGGACCAGATTCGGGAATTTGCGGAGAAGCTGGACCTCCGCGTGGCTCATAAACCCGACAGCCAGGAGATCTGCTTTGTGCCTGATCAGGACTATGCGGGCTTTATTGAGCGGACCACGGGGAAACCGTCGCCGGAAGGGAATTTTGTGACAGCGGACGGCCAGATACTGGGCCGCCACAAGGGAATCATTCATTACACCATCGGGCAGAGGAGAGGCCTGGGGCTTCCCATGGGACGCCGGGTGGTAGTGACAGAAATCCGCCCGGAGACCAATGAGGTGGTGATCGGCGAGCAGGAAGACGTGTTTACGAAAGTACTGTACGCGGACAGGCTCAATTATATGGCGGAGCCGTTTTTTGAAAGCGGACGCCGGGCCACGGCAAAGATCCGTTACAACCACCGGGGATCCGCCTGTGCCATTTATCCGGAGGGACCGGACCGGGTGCGGGTGGAATTTGATGAGCCGGTGCGGGCCGTGACGCCGGGACAGGCTGTGGTCTTTTACGACGGAGACTATGTGCTGGGCGGCGGCACGATTCTTTCGGGCAGCCGGTTATAAGGAAAGTTATAGGGGAATAAACTCCGGTTTCCGCTCCCGGAATATCGTATAATACCGGAAACCGCAGTCTCTGAGCACTTCTTTTGCATCGTCAAAGCGGAAACCCACATAGTCCGGCGTATGGGCATCGGATCCCATGGTGATAATTTCACCGCCGAGCTCCCGGTAGCGCCGGAGCACATCCGCGCAGGGATTGGGATCCGGCAGTCCTGCCTTGTATCCGCCGGTATTGACTTCGATTCCTTTTCCTTTCCCGATGAGAAGCTTCAGAATGGCATCCATCTGCTCTCTGTATTCCGGATAGGAAAAGCGGCGCTCCCCGTCAGGGACATAGCGGACGATGTAATCCAGATGCCCATAGACATCAAAGCCGTCAAAGGCGCTGATATTTTCCAGCGTAATATCAAGATAGCGGCGGACAGAGGCTTTCTGATCCCGGCCGTTCCAGAATTCCGGATAGTAGGGATCGGTGCCGTCCACCAGGTGGGTGGAACCGATCAGAAAATCAAAGGAGAAGCCCTCTGCCAGGTTTTTCTTCAGCCAGGATTTCAGAAAAGCCCCCAGATGAGGCTGAAGTCCCAGCTCCGCCCCCACGCGGAGTTCCATCTGCTTCCCGTAGAGAGCCTGAAGACGGCGCGCTTCCGCGAAGCAGGCGGGCACATCCAGTTCCATGCTTACGTCCGGATAGGGATAATCCGGGTCAAAATGCTCTGTGAGGCATAAAAGGGAAAGTCCCCGTTCCAGTCCGGCGCGCACCATATCTTCTGTGGGCGTGCTGCTGTCTCCGGAAAAAAAGGAATGTAAATGGTAGTCTGCGTTCATGGCTGCGGCCTCCTTTATCTTCTTATTAATAATGCGCCGGATAATGTGCGGCGTATTATCAGGCAGAACAGGGATGTTTTGCCCAGGAATACGTTATTATACTAGCGGAAAAAATACACAATGGCAAGAACAAACAGAACAGGATATTCTCTGTTCTGACAAAAAATGATTCATACCCAACAAATTTAGAAATGGGACTTGCATTTTTCTAGTGGATTCGTTACAATAAAAACAGGCTGGGCCCTTCCAGATATAGGGATAGCCCATAAGTCAAAATCTAAATTCATTTTTAGGAGGAATTCAAAAATGGCAGTAAAAGTAGCGATTAACGGTTTCGGACGTATCGGCAGACTTGCATTCAGACAGATGTTTAATGCAGAGGGATATGAGG
>CALWAZ010000091.1 GCA_944375725.1 uncultured Merdimonas sp.
ATCCCCACCAGGGACAGCGGGGCCCCCGGTGTGTTCCGGCGCGGGCGGATCGCCCGGCCCGGACGGGGCCGGAGCTTCCGGGGTTTTGCTTTCCTCCGGGCTCACGTTTACTTTTTCATCTGCCATTGGCTAACCTCCTTTTTCGTGAGATGAAAAAAGGCCAGACCTCCCGGCCCGGCCAGCAAAAAATTCCCCCTTTCGTTTTAGTATTAAGTCAGCACCACTCCTTTCCAAAACCGGGCCATGAAAAAACGCCGCCTTTTCCTTGAAAAAAGCGACGTTTTAGTGTAGGCTGGCTCGGTTTTTGTTGTGATTTATGATTATGCCTTTGTAAAGAAACCTAAGACAAATGCAAAAACACTGCCGGAGGAATGAAATATGGAACATACCAATAGATTATCCTATGACTGTACAATCAAAGCCTGTTTTGCGGCCTATGTCGTTCAGGCTGTCGTCAACAACTTTGCGCCGCTGCTCTTTCTGACTTTTCAGTCGGCTTACGGGATTCCGCTGTCGCAGATTACGCTTTTAATTACGTTTAATTTCTGCATTCAGCTGCTGATAGACGCCCTGAGCGCGAAATTTATCGATAAAGCCGGATACAGAGTATCGATTGTAACGGCCCATATCTGCGCTGCCGCCGGCCTGGTATTTCTTGCGGTTCTGCCAGACCTCTTCCCGAATCCTTTTGCGGGGCTTCTGACTGCGGTGACGGTCTACGCGGTGGGCGGAGGCCTGATTGAGGTTCTCGTGAGCCCGATTGTAGAGGCCTGCCCTACGGATAATAAGGAGACGGCCATGAGCCTGCTCCATTCCTTTTACTGCTGGGGACATGTGGCGGTGGTCCTGCTCTCCACAATATTCTTCTTTCTGTTTGGAGTGGAAAACTGGAAAATTATGGCGGTTATCTGGGCTCTGATTCCTGCTGTGAACTCTGTCCTGTTTACCCGGGTGCCCATCGCCTCCCTGCTGGAGGAGGGAGAAAGGGGCCTGTCCTTCAGAGAGCTTCTGGGAAGCCGGGTGTTCTGGCTTCTGCTGCTTCTGATGATTTGCGCCGGAGCCAGCGAGCAGGCGGTCAGTCAGTGGGCTTCCACCTTTGCGGAATCGGGACTGAGGGTTACAAAGAGCATGGGGGATCTCTGCGGACCGATGTTTTTTGCGGTGCTGATGGGAACCTCCCGGGCCCTTTATGGAAAATACGGCGGGCGGCTGAAACTGGATTTCTGCATGAAGGCCAGCGCGGCGCTGTGTATCCTGAGTTATCTGCTCATTTCTCTTTCTCCCTGGCCCTTCTTCAGCCTTCTGGGCTGCGGTATCTGCGGCTTTTCCGTGGGGATCCTGTGGCCTGGCAGCTTCAGCATCGCCTCCCGGACAATCACCCGGGGCGGCACCCTGCTTTTCGCGCTGCTGGCCCTGGGCGGAGATGTGGGCTGCTCCCTTGGGCCGACCTTTGTGGGAATGGTTTCCGCAAACACCCAGGGCAGCCTGCATATGGGAATCCTGGCCGCGGTGATTTTCCCGGCGCTGATGCTGACGGGCTGTCTGGTGCTGCCTCTGGCGCTGAAGAAAAGATGGGAGGCCGTAAAGGCGGGGTAAAAGGAAAACAGGATAAAAAACAGGCGGGGCGAAAATCATTCCAGGTTTTCGCCCCGCCTGTTTTTCTCATATTTTGCTGCCGGCCTCCGGGCGGCGCTTACCGCAGCAGAGCCATGCTTCCGGTGAGACTGTTGATCTTCTTTTTAGAACCGCAGATGGCAAGGCCGAGCCAGGTGAGAGAGTCCTCCGGCGTCCGGGACATTCTTTCGATGAATTCCGGGTAGGTCTTGCAGCTTTGGGCCAGATCGGAAAAATCTATCACAGAAAGCTCCTGATATTCCGGCTCATAGAGCTTTTTCCGGATGTCTTTCAGGGTTTCCGGAGAGCCTTTCAGAACCGGCACGGCCGGTAAGAATCGAATAGCAGGCCCAGAGAAAGGCGGCCAGCAGGGCCAGGAGATCTCCGGCGGGATTCAGACTCAGGGCAGAACCGTGAAAGCTGATCAACCCGATTCCGATCATTGCGGTCAGAAAGCCGGCGAAGAACCGGGGACGCAGCCCTTCTCCCTCCTTCAGAAAGAAATGGGAGAGAAGAGCGGTAAAAAACGGAGCTGCCGAAATGATGACGCCCACGTTTGAAGCCAGGGTGTAAGTAAGGGCCACATTTTCCAGCAGGTAGTACAGACATACGCCGCACAGTCCTGCCGCCGCAAAGATGAGCTCCTGCCTGGAAGTGGTTTTCTTCAGTCTGCGGGGGCAGACGATCAGAAGAGCCGCAAATCCCATGACAAAGCGGAAAAACAGAATTTCCACCGGCTGAAAACCTGTAAGGAGCACCTTGGTGGAGATGAAGGTGGTTCCCCAGATCAGAATCGTTGCCAGGGCAGCCAGATGGCCGGCTATAGCGGCGCCACGGCTGCCCTGCGTTTCGGTTTCTGAGGCTTTCTTTGCTTTCGCGATGGGATTATCTGTCTGATGTTTCATGGTTTTGTATCTCCTGTTCCTTCTCCTTTTTTAGAAAAATGCCGCGGTATACGCCAGGCGGAAGTCCGATAAACCGGCTGAAATAATTAGTGAAATGGCTCTGGTCGGAAAAACCGGTCTGGAGAGCTGCTTCTACCGGAGTGGCACCCTGTTCCAGAAGCCTCCGGGCCGCGCCGATCCGGATGTTTTCCAGATAACAGTAGGGTGTGACGCCTTTGGCCTTTGTGAAGGCACGCAGAAGCGTGGATTTGCTTAAGCCTGCGTGGCGGCAGATTTGTTCCAGACAAAGGTGATCTGTATAATGGGCGTTCATAAAAGCACAGGCCTTCTCGATTTCTGCCCGGCATTCCGGGATGCCCTGCTCAAAGGGCTGCCCGTATTTCTGGATCAGCAGGGACAGAAGGAGAAGCAGATGCTCCTCTTTTCCAAACTCAGAGGAGCCGTTCATTATCAGTTCATGGAGCGGGCGCAGATAGCAGGCCGCCTCCTCGTCCTGGATGACAGCCGGGAAAAAGCCGGGCAGAGCCTGCCTTCCTGTGATTTCCCCGGCAAGCTCCCGCATGGTTTTCCTGGAAATATTCAGGGCTCTGTAGTCCAGAGTCCCGTCATCTGTCTGAACGCAGGCGTGGCTGTCTCCCGGGTTGAACAGCAGGATGCTGCCCGGGCGTATGGCATATTCCTGATTCCGGCAGGAAAGGCGGCGTTCGCCGTTTTCCACAAGTCCGATCACATAGTATTCATGAAAATGATTGGGGAAGGGCTGCATGATGCCCGCAAAGCGGTAGGCCTCCATATGAAGCTCTTCGTCGTAGACGGCCGTTTTCGTTTCTTTCCGCATAAGTGAATTCCTCCCGGCGCTGTTATCCTATCACTCTGAGACGACGCCTGGCTTGTAAAATATCTTCATTCTACATAAAAAACGATTTTGGTAATGTATTCATTCTCATCCCGGGAAGTAATATAGTCGTTGATACAGAATTCGTAAGCGTCTGAAACAATCCTCCAGCCATGGGTATCACAGTAATCCAGAAGCTTCCGGTAGGACCGGCCGATGGACGGATAATCTCCCACATGATAAATGCAGGCACAGGTTCCGGCGGAAAGCCGCATGATGTTTTTGGCCTTTCCGGTCTTTTCGATGGGGAGAAAAACCATGGAAGCCTCGGTAAAGCGGCCTTCCCGGATGTTTTGCAGGGGAACCCGGACACCAGACTGAAAATAGATGGGAAGCTGCTTCTGAGAGGATTCCGCAAAACACTGTTTGGTGGCGATGCTGACCTCTTTTAAGGTATATGGGGCTTCCACTTTCCGGAACAAAAGATACTGGACGTTCTGGTTTTCTATGGTGACAGCATCCTCGGTTCTGCGGTGTTCCTTTGCCTCTTCCATCAGGCCGCAGCGGTGCTGGACCCGGTTTCGGATCAGGCGCAGCTCCTGAATCTGCCGGTCGATGACGCTTACCTGCTTTTTCAGCGCGGCCAGGCTGCTGTCGATGTTGTAGTGCTGCATATGCTCTTTGATCTCATCCAGGGAAAAGCCGATCTTTTTCATGATCAGAATGGTGTCCAGGTAGTCGATCTGGCTGGCGCTGTAATAGCGGTAGCCGGTGCGGGGGTCCACATAGGCAGGCCGGAACAGGCCGATTTTATCATAGTAAATCAGCGTCTGCTTGGAAATGTTCTGGTATTTTGACAGCTCGCCGATAGAAAATAAATTTTCCATAAAGCCTCCTTGACATTATAGTTACTATATGGTTTATGATACCACTGGGACGAGATAAAATGCAACAAAAGGAGAGATATCATGTATGGAAAAAGATTTTCTGCATTACGGGAAAAGATAATGGAAGGACTGACTTTGAAGAGAATCGGGCTGATCATTCTGGGAGCGGCAGTCTGCTCCTTTGGAATCCATAATATCCACCAGCGGACAGGCATCACGGAGGGCGGCGTCATCGGTCTGATGCTTCTGGCAGAGCACTGGCTCGGGTTTTCCCCTGCCTTCATTACGCCTGTACTGGATGGAATCTGCTATCTGCTGGCGTTCCGGTACCTGAGAGGAAGGTTTATCAAAATATCTGTGATTTCCACGTTAAGTGTTTCGCTGTTTTACAAGGTCTGGGAATGCTTCCCGCCCATGCTTCCGGATCTGTCGGCCTATCCCCTGGCGGCGGCCGTGCTGGGGGGAATGTTTGTGGGAATCGGCGTGGGAATCATCGTGCGCCAGGGAGGATCCAGCGGCGGAGACGACGCTCTGGCTCTGACGATTTCCCATGTAACGCGTCTGCGTCTGTCCCGGGCCTATCTGTTTACGGATCTGGTGGTGCTGGGACTGTCGCTGACCTACATCCCCGCGGGAAAAATTTTCTTTTCCGTGATTACGGTGACCATTTCCTCGTTCCTGATTGACCGTATTCAGGGATGGGAGCCCCGTAAGCCGGAGACACTGGGAAAAATCCGCAGGGAGCGTGGAGAAAAGAAGAACAAAAGAGAAGAATTGAAATGCGGAAGCTGAAAAAATCTATGCCGGGTCTGAGCTGTATAGCTCGGGCCCGGCATAGATTTTAAGAATTTCTGACTGATAAACGGATATAGTCCATAAGCTCATCGAAGCCGCCGTTTGGATAGACAGAGATGTCTTTGTTTTCTCTGTTGATCAGGCAGTCTGTCAGAAGAAATACCTGCATGCCCAGATCCCGGGCAATCATATCTTCGCCCACATCGTTGCCTACCATGAGACAGTGCTCCGGGGCTTCTCCAAGACGGTTCAAAATCTCCTGATAGTAGGCGGGATTGGGCTTGCAATAACCGATGTTTTCATATGTCGTGTAAAGCTCAAATTCCTCCGGCTCCAGTCCGGCCCAGCGGATGCGGCTTTCGGTGGCGATAGCTGGAAAAATGGGATTGGTGGCCAGCGCTGTGCGCAGTCCCAGTTTCCTGGCGGCATGGACAGTCTGCGCGGCCTTGGGGTTAAAGCCGCAGATCTCTTTTCCTTTCTGGAAATCTGTGGCGTAAAAGTCTTCAAATACAGGCAGATCGTCTAAGACCTGTTCCCCGTATATTTCTGAAAAACGCTTCCAGAAAGCGGCTTCGTTGTTCTGGCTTCCGTCGTTTTTTACCATGGCGGCAGTCCCGGCCCAGATGGAGTCCACCAGCTTCGCCGGTTCATAGCCCAAAGGCATAAGCCGGGCAGCCAGCAGCTTGAAATAGGCTTTTGTGAACGCGTCATTGTCCATGGGAAGAAGCGTTCCGTCCAGATCAAACAGTATCGTTGTCAGCTTTTGATGTTCCATGAAAATACCTCATTTGAATTTACTTCATAACATAACAGATTAGATTTGCTCATGTGATAAAATCATAATCGTTCAAAATGGAAAAGTCAAGATAAATGCGGACTTGGAAGGTCTTCCGGAGGGTAAAATTTAGCTGAATGGGAGAGGTGTCTAAAGTTGATAAAAGTGAGCGAAAATAATTGAATTTTTTGTGCAAATTATATATATTTTAGATAGGAACTATAGCAGACATGTTTCTATATCAGTCAGGAGGGATGAAATGTCAGACAACGAACTGCTGAACAAAAAAAGAAGTAATTTAATGAAAGCGCTGAAGCGGGAAGGCGCTGATTATGTGCCCACCATGCTGGCTTCCAGCTGCGCCGAGGTAGCCTGGACAGGACAGAAAGTTACGGATATCATTGATGATCCGGATAAATATGTAAAGGCTATGACAGATGTATTTGAGGTAATGTGGGCAGATGGAAATACCTTTTCCGGAACCCTGTTTACACCGAGGCTTGAGGGCCTTCTGGAGCCCCTTCAGAATAAATTCGGTCCGGACGGCGTGACTCCGGAGCATGTGCAGATGCCCATGATGGAGCGGGATGAGTACGATCAGTTTATCGAGGATCCGAACCGTTTTGTATCTGAAGTGCTGGTTCCCAGAAAATATCCGAAGCTCTATGAGGATCGGGAATATGCGAAAAAGGTTCTGAAGACCGTGGCAGAGGACAAGTTCTATTCTCTTGCCGTACTGATGGGTAAACAGTCTCAGGTATTATCAGAGAAATACGGAATCACGGATATCGCGGACTTCTCCAAAGTATTCTCCAACCCGGTGGATACGCTGTTTGATTACTGCCGCGGATTCAAGGGAACCCTGACAGACCTGCGCAGACAGCCGGATAAGGTAAAGGCAGCCTGCGATAAGCTGTGGGAGGTATACAATCTTCCGCGTCTGTCCGGCCCGGTGGATGAATTCCCCTATGCGTGCCATATGACTCATATCGCGCCGTACTTAAGCCCGAAGCAGTTTGAGGAGCTGTACTGGCCTTATGAAAAGAAATGGATTGAGCGGGCAGCGGCAGCAGGTTCCAAGGTATGGATCATGCTGGAGGGCAGCTGGTCGAAGGTATGGCATCATTTCCTGGAGGTGCCGAAGGATTCTTGTATCTTACATATCGATGACGATGATATCTGCCAGGCAAAGAAGGAGCTCGGCGATCATCAGATTATCGAGGGCGGCCTGAAGGTGGCTGCGGTCAGAACGGAAAGCATCGACAAGATCAAGGACGATATCAAGCGTGTCATTGATGTATGCGCGCCTGGAGACGGCTTCCTGTTCTGTACGGACAAGGCCTGGATCGCGCCTGGCGATGTAAATCAGAATCTGATTGACGCATACAACTTTGTACATGAGTATTCCATGAAGAAATGACAGGAGGTTTGAAATGAGCGAGATCGAAAAGAAAGAACAGAGCAAGACAGAGTATCTTCAGGAGATCGCAAAGGAGCTTCTGGAAGATGAGAGCTGGGACCTCCCGAAGGAAGGACGGTTTTTCCTTCTTCCCGGATTTGAGTGGGATGTATTATATCTGTAAGAAATAACAGGGAGGCAGCATTGTGATTATCATCGGTGAAAAAATAAACGGAGCGATTCCTTCTGTAAAACAGGCGATTGCGGACAGAAATGAGGAGCTGATCAGAGAGCGTGCGGCAGCCCAGGCAGCGGCGGGAGCAGCGTATATCGACTGCGCTCCCAGCACGGCGCCGGAGCTGGAATATGACGCGATGGTATGGCTGATCAATGTGATTCAGGATACCACGGATACCCCCATCAGCATCGACAGCCCCGATCCCCTTCTTTTGAAGAGAATTATTGAAGAGGGCCATCTGAAACGCCCCGGCATGATCAATTCTGTCAATGAGGAGGGAACAAAGTGCGAGACTCTGTTTCCGCTGATTGCGGGCACGGACTGGCAGGTCATCGGACTGACCTGCGACAAGCAGGGAATTCCCATGCAGCCGGAAAAGAAACTGGAGATCGCAAAGAGTATCATTGACAAGGCAAAGAATTATGGCGTGGAGCTTTCCCATCTGCACATTGATCCCTGTGTGATGGCTCTGGCTACGGCGCCCAGTTCCATGGATGATTTTGCGTACTGCATCCGCAAAATTCATGAGATGGAGCCGGAGGTGAAGGTGACGGGAGCTCTGTCAAATGTCAGCTTTGAGATGCCCGCCCGGAAATACGTGAATGCGGGCTGCATGACGCTGGCAGTAAACGCCGGCCTGGATTCCGCTATCATGGATCCCTGCAGCTCCTTCATGATGGGAACTCTGTATGCGGCGGAAGCGCTGTCTCAGAGGGATAAGGGCGGAAGAAAGTACAACCGGGCATACCGGAAGCAGCTTTTCAAATAACAGTAAAACAGGAGAGAGGATTATGGATTATAAAGAATTAGAGAAGGCAATGGCGGATCTGGATGAGGATACAGTCCTGGACATGATGAAAGAGGTCATGAACAATGGCGGAGAAGGCGTTCAGGAAGCTATGGATGCCTGCCAGAAGGGTATGTCTGAGGTGGGCGACCTTTTTGAAAAAGGCGAGTATTTCGTAGGTGATCTGATTTTTGCAGGAGAGATCATGGTAGAAGCCATGGACATCATCAAACCGGCGCTGGCCGGCACAGGCAGCAAGAAGCTTGGACGGATAATTCTCTGTACCGTAAAGGACGATCTGCATGATATTGGGAAGAACATTGTAAAGGCTATGCTGGAAGCGGGCGGCTTTGAGGTGCTGGATCTGGGTATCGATGTTCCGGCTGAGAAAATTGTGGAGACGGCGAAGAACGAGAATATCAAGATCATCGCTCTGTCTGGCGTACTGACACTGGCTCTGGACTCCATGAAGAATACGGTTCAGGCATTTAAGGATGCCGGCATGCGGGATCAGGTGAAGATCATTGTAGGCGGCAACCCGGTAAGCGAGGATGCCTGCAAGGCGATCGGAGCGGATGAGTGGGCATACAGCCCCCAGAAAACCGTTAAAGTCTGCACAGAGTGGGCAAAGGAACTGGGCCAGGCCCAGTAAACGGAAGACGGGATGTGCTCTGGAGCCAGAGCGGCAGAACGAAAAGGGCCTTTGGAAGTTTTTCTTCCAGGGGCTCTCTTTTTGTGCTATGATGAACATCAGAAAGAGGAGAGAGGCTTATGGCAGTTGTTACATTTTTACCTTCAGGAAAAAAGCTTGAGACAGAGCAGGAAATAACGGTGCTGCAGGCAGAACAGCTGGCGGGCATTCCCCAGGACGCTCCCTGCGGAGGAAATGGAAAGTGCGGAAAGTGCAGGGTGCTGGCCGATGGCCGGGAATGTCTGGCCTGCAGGACAAAGGTGCGGAAAGATATGACGGTCACGGTGCTCAGCGAGATCTCCAGAGCCAGTATTCTGGCGGAAGGGATGCACACGGGCGTTACGGTACGGCCCATTCAGGAGGGAGCGTGCCATATCGCTGTGGATATAGGGACTACGACGGTGGTGGCCTATTTCCTGGATGGAAAGACCGGAGAGATTCTGGAAACCCAGAGTACCCTGAATCCCCAGTTCCCCTATGGAGCGGATGTGATTTCGCGGATCCAGGCAGCCTTGTCCGGAAAGCTGGAGGAGCTTACGGGGCTGATTCGGGAAAGCGTATGGAATTTGATTCGGAAATTGTGTGAGGATCAGCAGAAAAGCGTTTCCTCTATTGGAACGGTGGCAATCGTGGGAAACCCTGCCATGCAGCAGATCTTTCTGGGGGTTTCTCCGAAAAATCTGGCCGCTCCGCCCTTCGCCCCGGTCTTTACAGAGGCGCAGGAGAGACCCCTGTCGGAATATTTCCCGGTGAAAAGCCCTGGAAAGCTGGCGGTGCCTCCGAATATCGCCGGTTATGTGGGCTCTGATACCCTGGGCTGCGTATTGGCCACCGGCATGTACCGGGAGGAAAAAATGACCCTGATGATTGATATCGGAACCAATGGAGAAATGGTTCTGGGAAATTCTGAACGGATGACAGCCTGTTCCACAGCCGCGGGACCCGCGCTGGAGGGCGGACGGCTCAGCTGTGGCATGCGGGGCAGTGAGGGAGCCATCGATCATGTATGGCTGGAGAATGGGCATCCGTCATATTCGGTCATTGGAAACACAGAGGCCCAGGGAATCTGCGGCTCCGGGATCATAGACGCTGCTGCTGTCATGCTGGATCTGGGAATCCTGAACAGGCGGGGACGGATTCAGAAGGATTACAGCGGAGAGGGAAAGGACAGAAGGTACAGTCTGACAGACCGGGTCTTTCTGACCCAGGAGGATATCCGGGAGATCCAGATGGCAAAGGGAGCGATCGCGGCAGGAGTCGTTCTGATGGCAAAGCAGCTTGGGATTACGCTGGAGGAGATTGATCAGGTGATTCTCTGCGGAGCCTTTGGAAGTTATATGAAGCCGGAAAGTGCCTGCCGGATCGGCCTGATTCCCCCGGAACTTCAGGGAAAGATAAAAGCCGGCGGAAACGCGGCCGGAATGGGCAGCAGGGAAATGGCTCTGGACAGTGAAAAACTGTACCTGACAGACCGGCTGCTGAAAAAGATTCAGTTCATTGAGCTGGCGTCTATTCCGGAATTCCAGAGAGTATATGCTTTACATATGATGTTTACAGAGGAGTGAGACAGCTATGGGAAAAGAAATGGAAAAATGGATCGAAAAAGCGAAAGAGGCAGGGTTTACCTGCGCGGGAGAGCTTGACCCTGCCACCCTGCAGGTGAAAGAAATGGTGCGGGACGCCTGCGCGGCGGACAAATGCGGGGCTTACGGCCACAACTGGACCTGTCCTCCGGAGTGCGGCACCCTGGAGGAATGTGCCCAGAGGATGAAGAAGTATCAGAGAGGAATCCTGCTCCAGACTGTGGGAAAGCTTCAGAAGGACATTGATACAAAAGGATACCGGGAGACGGAAGAACATCATCTGGAAGCGTTCCGGAAATTCACAAAAGAGATTCGGAAAACCTATCCGGACGCGCTGTGCCTGGGAGCGGGCGGCTGCCGGATCTGCAAAACCTGCGCTTATCCGGATCCCTGCCGTTTCCCTGAACAGGCCTGCTCTTCTATGGAGGCCTACGGCCTGTTTGTGACCCAGGTCTGCCGGGACAATCAGATGCAGTATTATTACGGTCCCAAAACCATTGCCTATACGGCCTGTGTCCTGTTTTAAAAATATGGATTTGCAGATGATACTGAAATTCCCGAGAGAAAAGGAGGAATGCGGATGGGAGCATACAAAAACGGAACCAGCACACGACAGGTCATCCTGCAGGCCTGCCTGAAGCTTTTTTATGAAAAGGGATATCATGAGACCAGCTATGATGATATCTGCAGCGCGGCCCATGTAAACAGGGGCTCTATTTATTATCATTTTAAGGAAAAGGAAAATATCCGGTACGAGGTGCTCTGGGAGATCCACAGACAGTGCCAGAATATTGCCGAAAAATACTGCAGCAGACCGGAATATGTGTTTATTACAGGCTCTTACATCCTGTGGGGGAAGACGCTGTCGGACCCGAAGCTCAGAAAGTTTGAGGTGGATTATTATAATGACTATCCGGTCTATACGCCGAACAATCCGGTAGCTTTATATTACAAAATATGCAATCAGAACATGTTTTCAGAGCTGGGGGATCTGAGGCAGATCAAGCCTCTGTCTCTGGCTACGGTATACGGAAATATTTATGGAGTGCTGCGTCTGGTGGACGCTGAGCCGGAGCGGTTTACGCCGGACGAGATTTTTGAAAACGTGATAGATTCCAGCATTCTGCTGCTGGGGCTGTCCAAAGAAAAGACGGAGGCTCTGAAAGAAAGGCTGAAGCTGTATGTGGAAAAGGTGCCGGAAGAGATTCTCGCAGAGCCTCTGTGGGGAAAGGAAGGCCAGACTGCCGGACAGCCGGAATGAGTTATTTTCCGAAGTACGCGGCGATGGCCTGCATCCTCTCTGACTGAGCCACATGGAAGGGACAGCGGTTATCGCAGTGTCCGCAGGATATGCAGTCAGAGGCTTTTTTCTCCAGGCCTGCGTAGTGCTCAGCGGCCATGGCGTCGCCTGCGGAGGCCAGATCATAGTACTTGTTGATCAGACCCACATTCAGTCCCGCCGGGCAGGGCTGGCAGTGATTGCAGTAGACGCAGGTGCCGGTGATGTCCCTGGGGGTAAAGGTGCCCAGAACAGAATAATCCCGTTCTTCGGGAGAGGCATCGAAAAAGCCCAGAAGCCTTTTTACGTCCTCCATATTCCGGATTCCGGGAAGCACAGTCAGGACGCCGGGCTTGTCCAGAATATACTGGATGCACTGGTACTGGGTCAGCGCCTGTCCGAAGGGAGAGGTCTTGGCGTCCAGCAGCTGGCCGCCGGAGAAGGGCTTCATGACAGAGATTCCCACGCCTTCCGCCTCGCAGCGGCGGTACAGATCCATCCGTTCACTGGCGCTTCCCTTTGCGTAATCGCCATGCTGGTAGTCATAGCCCGCGTTTATGGAGAACATCAGCTGGTCGATGATTCCTGTGTCGAGTACCAGCCGGGCCAGAGCAGGGGTGTGGGAGGAGAGGCCGATATGCCGCACCATGCCGGCTTTTTTCATTTCCAGCAGGTAATCCAGAACACCGTTTTCCTGATACTCCTGCCAGTCCGAGGCTTCGTCCAGGCAGTGGATAAAGCCATAATCGATGTAATCTGTCTTCAATTCCTTCAGCTGCCAGTCTATCTGGCGTTTGATGGTCTCCAAATCGGTGGTCCAGCCGTATTCCCCGGTTTCATAATTGGCTCCGAAATGCACCTGATAGAACATTTCTTTCCGGACATCTCCAAGAGCCGTGCCGTAATAGCCGAAGGTTTTTGCCCCGGCTGTGGCCAGATCAGCGTAGTTGATGCCGTTTTCATGTGCATATGCCAGCGCGCTTACCGCTTCTTTTTCCGGGGTTTCGAAAATATAGCTGGTGCCCATCCCGATGACGCTGATCCGGTCACCGGTCTTTTTGTGCGTTCTGTATTCCATCTGTAATCCTCCTGTTTTAAAAGTCCTGATTTGCATTTTACAGGATGGAGTCCACTTCAGGTCAAGAAGATTTTTATAATAGTTTTACAGACAGTCATTATGTGAGGATTTTCTGGGGACTGGCAGGGCTTTACACGAGGGTTCTCAGGGAAGAAATTTTCCGCTGTTTTGCAGAGCAGTTTTTACCGTATGCTCTAGTCCGCCAGAGTAATATGATTTTTGATGAACCGCTCATGGAAGGCTGCGAACCATACAGACTGGCTATGAATCATGATAGAGAGCGGGTATTGGACGAAAAAGCATCCGGAAAAAGCATCCGGACTGTATAGTTATAAACAGAGAAAGTAAAAACGGAAGAAGGAGCTGAATGCAGTGAACAGAATTTGCAAAAGAGGAACTTCAGTCTTTCTTGTCTTCCTGCTTATGCTTTTTACAGGCTGCGGGCAAAATAAAAGCGAAAGCCCGCAGATACAGCCGGCTGTGCAGGAAAGAATCCGGGATGCGCGGGAGCAGATAAGCAGCCGGGCAGAAAACTGGGATGATGAAGCAGGAGGAAATGAGCTGCAGGCAGAACATTCTTATGCCAGAGAGGAAGCAGCCGCCTATGCCAGAGAGTGGGCGGGAGACAGAAATCCTCAGTGGCAGGTCTATGACGGCGCCGGCGGAAACTGTATGAATTACGTATCCCAATGCCTGTATGCCTCCGGTATTCCCATGGATCAGTCGGGAGACGCGCAGTGGTACTGGTATTCCGATTCCAGCCGGGCTCCTGCATGGACAGGAGTGGATTCCTTCCGGGATTACGTCATGAACAACACCGGCTATGGGCTCAGCGCGGTGACCGGGGCTGCCTATGGAACGGGAGAACAGGGGGATGTAATTCTGATGTCCACAGCCGGGAATTATCATCATGCGGTTATTATTACGCAGGTGGTAAGGGACGAAAATGGAGAAACCATCGATTATCTGATATGTTCCAACACAGGTAATTACCGGGATTTCCCGGTATCTGCCTATGTATATGCGGAGCAGGAGCTGGTGCGGATAGCCGGGTGGAATGAATGAAAACAGTCAAATTTCTCGGACTTTGGAATAGACGGAATCCCGTGAATATGCTATAATCATTGCGTCGGTCTTCGGAAAGACTTCTGTTTTTCCGGACGCCGGCGCTTGATTTGTTTTTACAGTGTCAGATGATCAGGAGGAAGCAGACAGTTATGGCGAATGTAGTATTTCGATTTGATAATGGAGAGCCGGTGAAGGTCTCTACAGCAGTGGGAGAGACGCTGCTGGAGACTGCGAGAAAGGCAAATGTGGCGATCGATGCTCCCTGCTCCGGAAACGGTTCCTGCGGAAAGTGCAGGGTAAAGCTTTTAAGCGGAAAGCTGGATTCCCGGCAGACGCGGCATATCACCAGTGAGGAGTACGCGGAAGGCTGGCGTCTGGCCTGCTGCAGCCGCGTGGCTGGAGATGTGGAGATTATGGTTCCGGATATCGCTTCGGCATATAAGAGCCGTATGAAAATGGCGGACTTGAGCTCGCCGGAGGAGGTCCGCATCTTTGATGAGTCCAAAGAGAGGGTTGAGGAGGCAGGGCTTCCTATGGAGAATAATATCCGGATTGTCTCTGTCAAGATGAATCCTCCCAGTCTGGACGACACGATGCCGGATATTGAACGTCTGATCCGCGCTCTTCAGAAGGAGACGGGAATCCAGCATGTGCGGGTGCCCTATTCTGTGCTGCGGCGTCTGCCCGATGTGCTGCGGAGCAGTGATTTCGATGTGCAGTGTGTGATCAGCCAGAGTAAGAGCCATGTGTTTGTCTATGAAGTGGCGGAAAAGAATGAGGATTTGATTGTGGGCGGTCTGGCTGTGGATATCGGTACCACATCTGTAGCCGCGGTCGTGGTAGATATGACGAACGGAAAGATTCTGGCCAAGGCGTCTACGGGAAACGCGCAGATACGCTACGGAGCGGATGTCATCAACCGGATTATCGAATCCACAAAGCCGGGCGGACAAAAAAGGCTTCAGGACGCCATTGTTTCGGAGACTTTGAATCCTCTGATTCAGCAGATGTGCCGGGCAGCGGGAATAAGCCCCCGCCATATTTTCCGGCTGTCGGTGGCAGGAAATTCCACGATGAACCACCTGCTGATGGGAATCAACGCGGATCCTCTGCGGAAGGAGCCTTATATTCCGGCCTTCTTCAAGACGAATTCCTTCTATGCGTCTGATATACATTTAAATGTGCATCCGGATGCCCATATCATTATGGCGCCGAATATCGGAAGCTATGTGGGCGGCGACATTACGGCAGGCACGCTGGTAAGCCTGCTCTGGAACCAGCCGAAGTATTCCCTGTTTATTGACCTGGGTACAAACGGAGAGCTGGTGTTCGGAAACTCTGACTTTATGATGAGCTGTGCCTGCTCGGCAGGACCGGCCTTCGAGGGCGGAGACATCAGCTGCGGCATGAGAGCCACAGACGGAGCCATCGAGGCCTGCACGATCGATAAGGAGACCATGGAGCCTGCTTTCCATATCATCGGGGATGAGGGACAAAAGCCTGTAGGACTCTGCGGTTCCGGTATCATTGATGTGATTGCGGAGCTGTTCCGCTGCGGCATGATCAGTCCAAAAGGAAAGTTCATCCGCGAGGGAAAGAGGATCAAGCATGACGCTTACGGTATGGGAAGCTACGTGCTTGCCTTCGAGGAAGAGGCGGAAGGAACCAAGGATGTGGAGATCACCGAGGTGGATATTGACAACTTTATCCGCGCCAAGGGAGCGATTTTCTCCGCGATCCGCACCATGCTGAAGACGCTGGATTTCGATATCAGCATGATAGAGCAGGTATATGTGGCAGGAGGAATCGGAAGCGGCATCAATATGCAGAATGCCATCAATATCGGTATGTTTCCGGATATTCCGATTGAATATTACCACTACATCGGCAATTCCTCTCTGTCTGGCGCCTATGCGATGCTGCTTTCCACCAAGGCAGAGCGCAAGGTCTATGAGCTGGCGAAGAATATGACCTATCTGGAGCTGTCTACGGAGCCGGGCTATATGGATGAATTCGTTGCCTGCTGCTTCCTGCCCCATACAGACAGCAGTCTGTTCCCGTCTGTGAGCCAGAAATAGCGTAAACATAGAAATGGAAACTGACAATGAGAAACAGGCATACCGGCCGGAAAGTGATTTCCGGCCGATATCCTGTTATTTTCAGGAAAGAGAGAGTAGACTATGGAGTTCCCTTATGAAAAAGACAACAAAGAGCGGGTCCCGCTTGAGCACTATCTGAATGAATACAAAAAGATCGACCCGAAAGAGGCAGCCGCGCGCTGCAATGTGGAATATGACGAAGAAAAGCAGCAGTTTCATATCCGGCTGATGGGTTACCGGTATCTGGTGGATTTCCCGGAATTTGCGGTCCATAAAGAGGATGAGAGCGAAGAGGGCGCTTTCCTTCTGCTGGATATGGTTCCGGCCCAGATTATTGTGCTGCGTTTCCTGATTTCCGCTCAGATGGTAAAGAGCAGCGGAAAGTATTTGACGTACCGGGAGGTTCCCTGGGGAGAGGTATATTTCCGCCAGTTTGAGGGCCGCTGCCTGATGAGGCTGAAATTCGGTTTTGGAACCAGACTGGACAAGTTCGCGGAAGGCATGGAAAAGATTCCGGGAGCCAGAAAGCTGAGTCTCGGAGATGTTTCCTACGAGTTTGAGTTTATCAACGGCCTGCATGTACGCTTTATTCTCTGGGCCGGAGATGAGGAGTTTCCGCCTTCCTCCCAGATCCTGTTTGAGGATAATTTCCCCTACGCTTACCAGGCGGAGGATCTGGCGGTGGTGGGGGATATTTCCATCACCACATTGAAAAAACTGACTGCCTGAGGTGAAGAACATGATGGATTCAAAAAAAGCGGTTCTGGTCGTGAGCTTTGGAACGAGCTTTCACCGAACCAGAGAAAAAACCATTGACAGAATTGAAAAGGACATTGAGGAGGCATGTCCCGATTACCGGATTTACCGGGCCTGGACCAGCAAAATGATTATCGCGAAGCTGCTGCGCAGGGACGGCATCCGGGTGATGACTGTCTCAGAAGCTGTGGAGCAGATGATAGAGGACGGGATTCGGGAGCTGATTGTCCAGCCGACCCATGTGATCAACGGAGTGGAAAACGATCTGATGAAGGAAGATGTGCTGAGGCACAGAGATGCTTTCGACAGCATAGCTTTCGGAGATCCCCTTCTGACTTCCCAGGAGGACAATGAGGCAGTGATCCGGGCGGTAATGGAGGAATTCCCGGACATAAAAAAGGACGAGGCGCTGGTCCTGATGGGACACGGTACTACGCATTATGCCAATTCCATTTACGCGGCTCTCGATTACACGTTTAAGGATCTGGGCTATACCAATGTTTTTCTCGGAACCGTGGAGGCTTATCCGTCCATGGAGTCCCTGAAGAAGCAGATCCGGGCTTTGAATCCCAGGAGGCTGATTCTGGCTCCCTTTATGGTAGTGGCCGGCGATCATGCCATTCATGATATGTCCGGAGAGGATGAGGATTCCTGGAGAAGCCAGTTTGAAAAAGAGGGCTATGAGGTCGTATGCAGGATGAAGGGGCTGGGGGAATACCCGGGAGTAAGAAGGATCTATCTCGATCATGTGCGGGCCGCGGAGGAAAGACTTCAGGAGGTCTGTCCGGCCGGGGAGACTCTGCTTCATGAGGCGGATCCGGATGCGTGCCAGGCATCGGAGCGCCCCGGTATGAGTCTTTAAAAATGCGCTGGTGTCAGAGAGGGACTGCTGGCAGTTTGTGAAAAATTCACAGAAAGTTTAGAAATGTTTCAGCGGATCAGCCAGGTCCCTCTGCTTGACTTTCTGTTCCGGAAAGTGCTATATTTTCCAGCAGAGAGGAGATGTGGCATCATGTGGGAAGACACAGTACTGGTACCGTTTTTAAAGAAGTTTGACGAGCATCCGTTTCTTGTAAAGACAAAAAACGGAGGGAGGTCCAGAGCCACTATGATATCGGAAATGATTTCTACAAACTGTGGCTGGATGAGACCTTAAGCTATTCCTGCGCGTATTTTCTTCATGACGATGATACCCTGTGCCAGGCCCAGGTCAATAAGGTGGATTATATTCTGAAAAAGCTGTATCTGAAGGAAGGCATGACGCTTCTGGATATCGGCTGCGGCTGGGGCTTTCTTTTGATCGAGGCGGCCAGAAAATATAAGGTGTGCGGCGTAGGGATCACACCAGTGTTCTGAAACCCGGCGGACTGTTTCTGCTGCATTTTATCAGTGCTTTAAAGGAGCATCCCGGCGATGTGTGGATCAAGAAATACATTTTCCCCGGCGGAATGGTTCCCAGCTTAAGGGAAATGCTTTTCTGTGCGGCGGAGGACAATTTCCATACGCTGGATGTGGAAAATCTGAGAAATCATTACAACCGGACGCTGCTGTGCTGGCTTAAGAACTTCCGGGAGCACATTCCGGAGGTGAGAGAGATGTTCGACGAGCGGTTTGTGCGGATGTGGGAGCTTTATTTAAGCGCCTGCGCGGCCACCTTCCACAACGGAATCATCGATCTGCACCAGGTTCTGATGAGCAAGGGAATCAACAATGACCAGCCGCTTGTACGCTGGTATTAATCATGCGGGAAGCAGCGGAAAAAGCTTTTACAATCTGTTCTGCTTTGAAAATATCAAAAAGGCAGATGTTCCGCGGGAAAACGGAACATCTGCCTTATGTCATCTGGTCTTTGCGTGCTGCCGTATGCTACTGGCGGGAAGCCTTCAGGGCAGGCGACACGTTTGCCAGAACCCGGGAGAAGGCTCTCATAAAGATATAGAGCAGTACGGTGTTTACACAGAGAGAAACCGTGTTTTTTATCAGACGGATGGTGAAAAGGTATTTCCATTCCATTCCGTACATAAAGTGCAGCCATATGGTATTGAGCGTACACGCAATGATGAATTCTGCTATTCCGGCCCCGAAGGCCCGCAGAGGAGTGATTCTGGAACGATACAGAATCAGGCCGAACAGAAAACCGAGAATCGCGTAGCTGATAGTGAAACCCGGGAAAAAGGGACCAGTCTGGGGAGCTGCGAAAAAGCTGATGACATCGCCTGCCAGTCCGGCGGTAAGACCCATGACCGGGCCGCCGTAAGCCGCCGCGGCCGCCAGAGCCAGAAAGGCAAAGCGGAATTCCAGAAATTCCGTCATCTTGATGCTGAAAAAGGAGAGAGCCACATAGGCGGCCACAAGGAGTCCGCAGATGCAGAGACTCTGGATCTTTTTCAGGTTGTGAAACTGTTCCCGGAACGCAAATGCATCCTTTGAGAATAACTGCATAAAAAATACACCTCCTGTAGTGTGCAAGAAAAAATAAATAATATCGAGACTGCTCCAAAAGCCCGATTTCCTCCACACATGAGATGTACTCATCTGCAGCAACGGGTGCGGATAATATATCGTAAGACCAAGCTCTCATGCTCTGCTTTTCGTTTCG
>CALWAZ010000092.1 GCA_944375725.1 uncultured Merdimonas sp.
AAGAAAAGCTTTTTTCCAGCTGTATCTCATTTTCCCCATCCTTTCTGCCAGATGAGGCCCCTCCGATACAGAACAGTTTTATTGTAACGGAGTTTTTCAAGGATTACAAGCTGTTTTTGTATTTTTCAGAAGCTTCCGGACAGTTCCTTTCTTTTACTCCCACTTAAACAATACCACCCCGGCAATGGCAATCCCCATTCCGATGACCTTTCTCCAGGAAAAATCCGCCTTTTCCATGCCGAAAATACCAAACAGCTCAATCAGATACGCCACAATCAGCTGGGAAATCACAATCAGCATGGCCGCCTTGGCAGGCCCAAGACTCTCCATGCTTTTGATGACCGTAAAGGTGATAAAAGCTCCTATCACGCCGCCCAGCAGCATGTATTTGGGACTGACCTGAAACACATGCAGCAGATTTTCCCGTTCCTTCACCGCCCATACCACAAGGCAGGTTCCCAGGGCTGAAAACTGCACCCAGCTGGCTGAGGCCCAGACACTGCTGGCTTTGGTTACTTCTGTGTTGAAGACGCCCTGAATACTCATCAGCGCTCCCGAAATCAGAGCAATAAAAATTCCAATCATGGTTCCGACTACCTCCAGTTTCCGTTTTCCGTTCACTGCAAGTAGTCTTCCCCAGGACTGGAATTATCATTCACGGCCTTCCGGACTCTTGATACTCTATTCCTGTGTCTGCAGCTGCTGCGTCATCTCCTGGGCAACCGCGTCCACCTCTGTCTGTACATCGCTGCCCTGCCAGATATTCGCAAAGGCGATCTCCATCTCAATCCAGTAATTGCTCAGATCCGTCAGCTTCGGCACTTCCACGGAGTTTTCATACTGCTCTACCAGAACTTCCATTTCCGGATTCTCATACTCCACTCCCAGACGCGCCGGCATCTTGTCCGCCAGAGCATACAGATCCCCCGCCTTGTCCCAGGTCAGATACCGGGCAAAAGACTTGGCCAGCTCCCGCTGTCCGGAATAAGCGTTCACCACCACGGAATTTGTGACAGACAGCCCTTTGGTAGCCAGCTCTCCGGTCAGATCAGGCACCTGGGCGATCCCATAAAAATAACCGCCGTCATCCTCTCCTGCTTCTTCCGGGGTCTCTCCTTCGGATGTCTCCTCTTCCGCGCTCTCTTCCTGGGCCGCTCTCTCCGCGATGGCGTCATCAATGGTTCCGATAGCGTCTGACTTGGCTATGGTAAACACAGTCTTTCCGTCAATAAATTCCTGGAGTACATTTTCCGTGGTCACCTCGTCCGCGTCGATGGCAAAGAAAGCATTCAGGCTCTGATAATACTGCAGGCAGGCCGCCACTTCCTCTGCGTTGAGCTGTACCTGAGACGGGTCGTCACCGGTAGGCCCTCCAAGGTTCACATAGTTGGCGATGAAAAAGAAATTTGAAAAAATGTCCGCCACGTTCCATTTGAAGATATTCTCCACGTTGGCGGTCTCCTCACTGCCCTCATAGTTGTCCGCGTATGCCAGAATCTCGTCAATGGTTGCAGGCGCAGAATCTGTATAATTTTTATTATAGAGCAGACAGCAGGTCTCAAAATAGAAGGGATATGCCATCAGGCTGCCCCCGCAGGCGGCCGCATTCAGTGCCTGCTGCGGGAAATATTCATTCAGTTCCCGTTCCGTAAAACTGTCATTTTCCACGGTCAGTCCTGCCAGGCGGGCCTTTTCCAGAAGCTCGCTGGAGGTGATAAACAGATCCGGTCCTCCCAGATCGGAAATACTGGCCGTATTGATATGCTCAATATAATCCACCGCAGTCACCAGCTGCAGAGTAATCTCCACATGATTCTGCTCCTCAAACTCTGATGCTGCCTCCACCAGATAGGGACTCAGCTTTTCATCCGTGTACCAGAGCGTGAGCTTCTCCGGCTCCAGCTCCTGTCCTGTCATGGCTGCTTCCAGCTGTTCCCGGTGATAGGCCCACGCCGTCTGGAACATCTGGGCGAACACCAGCAGAACGATACAGATGGCAGCCGCTCTTCGGTATATCCTGTGTCTCATGAAACATCCTTTCTACAAAGCTTTCTCAAGCTTTTCCAGCATCTCATCCACATGGGCTTCCGTGATCACAAGGGGCGGCACAAGACGCAGCACGTCGCTTCCTGCCGTAATCACAAGAAGTCCCTCATCCAATGATTTTAACACAATCTCATTCACAGGTCTACCCTGGATTACCAGCCCCTGTATCAGGCCCTTTCCGCGCCGGGCGCTGACACAGTCATATTTTTCCACCAGAGTGTCCAGCTTTTCCTGGAGATATGCTCCCACCTTCCGGACATGATCCACAATACCGTCCTCTTCAAAGATATCAAGTACCTTTGACACTGCCGCGCAGACAAAGGGATTTCCACCATAGGTGGTGCCGTGGTCTCCCGGCGCCAGGGAAGCGGCAGCCGTCTTTTCATCCAGCAGGAAGGCTCCCACCGGCACGCCGCAGCCAAGGGCTTTGGCGCAGGTCATAATATTGGGCTTCACTCCATACTCCTGCCAGGCGAACAGATAGCCGGTCCGTCCCATACCGCACTGGATCTCGTCAAGAATCAAAAGGGCGTCATGCTCTTCGCAGAGGCTTTTTACGCCTTTCAAAAATTCTTCTGTGGCCGGATAGATGCCTCCCTCACCCTGCACCGTCTCCAGAATCACCGCGCAGGTATGCTCATTGAACTGGGCCTTTACGCTGTCCAGATCATTGAAATCCGCAAACCGGATGCCGCCTACCAGCGGACGGAAGGGCTCCTGGTAATGCGCATTTCCGGTGACGGACAGAGCTCCCATGCTTCTTCCGTGGAAGGACTGATTCATGGCGATGATCTCATACTTATCTGTTCTTCCTTTGGCATACGCATATTTCCGGGCAGCCTTCAGAGCGCCCTCGATGGCCTCCGTGCCGCTGTTCGTGAAAAAGACTTTGCTCATGCCGCTTAAAGCCGTCAGCTTTCCGGCCGCCTCCGCTGCCGGCTCGTTATAATAGAGATTGGAGGTATGCGTCAGCTTATCAATCTGAGCCTTCAGGGCCTCATCGTAGCCTGGATAATGGTATCCCAGAGCCTGAACCGCGATTCCGGCCGCGAAATCCAGATATTTTTTTCCTTCCGTGTCGTAAAGATATACGCCCTCGCCCCGGTCCAGAACCACCGGATACCGGTTGTAGGTGTGAAGCACGGCTTTCTCCGCCTGCTCCATGATCTGTTCCTTATTCTCCATCATAATAATTTGTCTCCCCTTCACTCAGAATCGCCGTTCCGATTCCCTTATTTGTAAAGATCTCAAGCAGCAGACAGTGGGCGATGCGTCCATCCAGAATATGTACCCGGGATACGCCGTTTTCGATAGCATCGATACAGTTGTTCAGCTTCGGCAGCATACCTCCGCCGATATTTCCGTTTTTAATCAGTTCCCTTGCCTCACTTACACGCAGCTCGGAAATCAGAGTGGCAGGATCTTCCGGATCCCGGCGCACGCCTTCAATGTCCGTCAGAAACGCCAGCTTCTCCGCGTGAACCGCCCGGGCAATGGCACAGGCCGCGTCATCCGCGTTGATATTGTAAGTATTAAACTCCTTATCCAGACCTACCGGACACACAATAGGAAGAAAATCTTTTTCCAGCAGATCGTAGAGGATCTTGGGCTGCACCTCCGTAATCTCACCTACAAAGCCGATATCCTCCCCATTGGAATATTTTTTCTCCACCTGAAGGAGTCCGCCGTCCTTTCCGCTGATGCTCACCGCCTTCACACCCAGCTCTTCCACCAGCTGCACCAGGCTCTTTCCTACCTTTCCCAGCACCATCTCCGCGATTTCCATAGTCTCCGCGTCGGTTACCCGCAGACCGTTCACAAAATGGGGCTCCATGCCCACCTTGCTGACCCAGCGGCTGATCTCCTTTCCGCCTCCATGGACGATAATCGGCTTGAAGCCTACCAGCTTCAGAAGGGTTACATCCTGAATCACGCTGCGCTTTAAGGTCTCATCCACCATGGCGCTTCCGCCGTATTTCACCACAATGATCTTCCGGTTGAACCGCTGAATATAGGGAAGGGCCTCCACCAGAACCTTCGCCTTCTCCAGATATGTCTGCATTTCTTCTTCTCTGCTCATTTTCTCATACTCCTCTTTTCCCATATGGCAGGTCCGGCGCTCCGCCCCTCAAGAGAGCGGCTGTCTGTCAGGACCGGTAATCCGCGTTGATTTTCACATAATCGTAGGTCAGGTCGCAGCCCCAGGCTGTGGCGCTGCATGTGCCCATCTTCACATCCGCAATGGCCGTCACTTCCGGCTCGGACAGGATTTTTGTGGCCTCTTCCTCGCTGTAGCCAGTGGCCACGCCGTTTTCAATGATTTTGATGCGGCCAGCGGCGCTCTCAAAGTACAGATCCACCTTTTCCGGATCAAACTGCGCTCCCGAATAGCCCATGGCGCATAAAATCCGTCCCCAGTTGGCGTCATGGCCGTAAATGGCTGCCTTTACCAGGCTGGAGGTCACCACCGATTTGCTTAAAATGACCGCCTGCTCCTTACTCTCGGCCCCCACAATCTTTACCTCAAAAAGAGCCGTGGCTCCTTCCCCGTCCCCGGCCATCTTTTTCGCCAGGTATGTATTCACCTCATTCAGGGCCTTCGCAAAAGCCCGGTAATCCTCGTTTTCCTCTGTGATTTCCGAATTTCCCGCCAGACCGTTTGCCAGCACCAGCAGTGTATCGTTGGTGGAGGTGTCCCCATCTACGGAAATCATATTGTAGGTGTCCTTCACATCATTGCTGACGCATTTCTGCAGCATTTCCTTTGAGACAGCCGCGTCCGTGGTCACAAAGGCAAGCATGGTGCACATATTGGGATGAATCATGCCGGAGCCCTTGCACATGCCTCCGATGGTCACAGTCTTTCCGCCCAGCTCCACCTGTACGGCAATTTCCTTATGCACCGTGTCTGTGGTCATAATGGCCTTCGCCGCCGCGGTGCCTTCTTTTATGCCGGATCCCTTTGCCTCCTTTAAAAGGCTGATTCCGTTTTTCAGCCGGTCCATGGGCAGCTGCATGCCGATGACACCGGTGGAAGCCACAAGCACCGCCTCCTCCGGAATGCCGAAGACCTTTGCGGTTTCCTCGGCCGTCTCCTTACAATAACCATATCCTTCCGCTCCGGTGCAGGCATTGGCGATTCCGGAATTGACCACCACCGCCTGGACGAAGGGAGACTCCGCTACCACCTTCTGATCCCATTTTACAGGCGCGGCCTTTACTACATTGGTGGTAAAGGTTCCTGCTGCCCGGCAGGGCACTCTGCTGTATACCAGCGCCATATCATCACGGCCCTGATATTTGATGCCGGCAGCCGCGGCCGCAGCCTCAAATCCCTCTGCCGCCGTCACGCCGCCTTCGATTCTCGTGATTTTATTCTGTCCACTCATGACTCTCTCCTCCTGCTTCCGGTGCGTAGCTGTCAAACTGCACTTTTGTATAAAACAATCGTTCCACTTCATCAAATTCCGGCTTTCCCATACCCAGAATCCACATAATCTTGGTCAGAACCGCCTCCAGCGTCATATCATAGGCCTCCAGAAAGCGGAATTTTTCTTTCACACGCCGTCCCACCTCGTAGACATTCACATCGCTGCCTTCGTAGGTGACCTGGGTGGTCATAATCAGAATCTTTTCTTCCGGACGGTATCTGTTCAGAATCCGGAAAAACTCCTGGGCAATGCTGTCAGGAATTCCTCCCACTCCAAAGCTTTCCACAATGACACAGTCGAATTCCCGGAACACAGGCTCCAGAATCTGGGGCTGCATGCCGGGCGTCAGCTTCAGAAGAAACACCTTCGGATTCAGATTATGATAAAAAACCGGCCCGCCTTCCCGCTCCGGTTCCTCCAGATAACGGATGACTCTTTCATTCTGCACCAGTCCCAGCAGCGGAAAATTAATGCTGGTAAAGGCGTCAAAGCTGAAGCTTTTGACCTTTTTCGCCCTTGTTCCCGCGATAATCTGGCCGTTAAATACGATCTGAACACCTCTGCACCGGGGATCCGCCGCCACGCGCACGGCATCCCGCAGGTTCCGCCCTGCGTCCGTAATCTGCTGTCCAAAGGGTCTCTGGGAGCCGGTCAGAACCACCGGTTTTCCCAGATTCTGAGCCAGATAGGACAACGCCGCGGCCGTATAGGCCATCGTGTCCGTTCCGTGGCATATCACAAACCCGTCATAATTCTGATAGTGATGCTCCAGACACTCCGCCAGCTTCAGCCAGTGCTTCCATGTCATATTTGTGCTGTCGATACTGCAGACCTCCAGCGTATCGATCTGATATGTTTCCCTCAGGTCTGTCAGACCCTCCAGCAGCTCCTCCGCGTGAACCGCCGGAGCCAGACCGTGTTCCGTAGGACGGGAGGCAATCGTTCCTCCCGTGGCCATCATCAGAATTTTCTTTTTCATCTGTCCGCTTCCTGTGTCTTATGCGTTGAATCTTGTAATGTTTTCCTCATTCAATGTAAAATCATAATAATTCAGATCCAGCCTCCTGGTCCAGCCGATCCGGTTCCAGAACGCGTTTCCGATATCATTTTTGGTAAATGCAATCAGGGAAACCTTGCTGATCTGCTCCTCCTTCAGCGCGTTCATGGCATAGACCACCATGGCGGTCCCGATCCCCCGCATCCGGTAATCCTTATGGACGCAGACATGGTAAAGGCAGCCCCTTCTGCCGTCATGGCCGCAGAGAATGCTTCCCACAATCTTTCCATCCTCTTCCGCCACCACACTGGTGGCAGGATTCCGCCGCAGAAACCGCTCCACGCCCTCCCGGGAGTCATCGATACTCCGGATGGCAAAACCGCTGATGGTCATCCAGAGCGCGTGCACCTGGTCAAAATCTTCTATCGTCATTGTACGAACTGTCATCTTTCCTACCTCTTTCGCAAGCTTCCGGCCCTGCTGTCCTCCCTTAAGGGAACATGGGGACAAGCTCCAGCCCCTCACTTTCTTTCAGGCCGAACATCAGGTTCATATTCTGTACCGCCTGGCCTGCCGCTCCCTTGACCAGATTATCCATGGCGCCCATCATAATCACACGCTTTGTGCGGGGATCAATCTTGAAATTCACATCCACATAGTTGCTGCCTTCCACCCATTTGGTCTGCGGGCATACATCCTTCTCCAGCACGCGCACAAACTTTTCATTCTCATAATATTTGTCATAGGCTGCCTTTACCTCTTCATAGGAGACTTCCTTTGTAAGAGACGCGTACGCCGTAATCAGGATTCCCCGGTTCATGGGCACCAGGTGGGGCGTAAAATTGATCAGCAACGGACGGCCTGCCGCATAGCCCAGCTGCTCCTCGATCTCCGGAGTGTGGCGGTGTGTGGCCACGCCGTATGCCTTGATATTTTCATTGACCTCACAGTACAGATTGTCCACCTTGGCTCCCCTGCCTGCTCCGGAGGTGCCTGATTTGGCGTCCACAATGATGGTATCCGGATCGATGATCCCCTCCTTCAGAAGAGGATAGATGGAAAGGGTGGTACAGGTCGGATAGCACCCCGGGTTCGCCACCAGACGGGCTGTCTTCGCCTTTTCCCGGTTGATTTCGCAGAGCCCGTAGACCGCTTCTGGAAGGAACTGGGGAGACGGATGCTCGATATTGTACCACTTCTCATAGGTCTTTACATCCTTGATCCGGAAATCCGCGCTCAGATCCACAATTTTTGTCCTGGACAGAATCTCCTCATTCATCAGAGACGCGCACAGTCCCTGGGGCGTAGCCGTGAAAATCACGTCCACTTCTCTGGAAAGCTCCTCCATGTTGTCGTCCATACATCTGGCGTCCACAATCTGAAACATGTTCTGGTATACTTCCGCGTACTTCTTATCTATATAGCTTCTGGAGCCGTACCATTTGATCTCCACATCCTTATGGCCGGTCAGAATACGCACCAGCTCTCCGCCCGCGTATCCGGTGGCCCCGATAATGCCTGCTTTTATCATCTGTTTTCCCTGCCTTTGTAGAAAATTTCTGTTTCATTCTAAACCTGTTTGCTCTATATTTCAAGTACTTTTTTCGCAATTTCTGCATTTTTATTCATATATAACCTGTATATTTGATTTTTTATGCATAATATGCAGGCAGTGGATTATTTTTATTCTACCACCTGCAGATAACTGCTGATGCAGTACAGCGTCTGTCCATTGTATTCCACCCTGGACCAGCCCACGTCCGAGACCCCCGTGCGGGTGATGACTTCCCCGTTGTGCAGCTGGACAATGACCTGGGAAGGCTCCTCCACACTGGGACGGTTCCGGAGATTTGTCACATCCTTTGCTGTGACATTTTCTGATACGGCTGTAAACTTTGTCTTGAATTCGCTTTCCGGCTCCTGTGCCGGAGGCGTATAGCTTAAGTCCGTGGTCAGAAGGCTGGACACCGCATACAGAATCTGTCCGTTATATTCCAATCTGGACCAGCCGTTATTTCCCACTCCGGTCCTGAGAGCCGTCTCCCCGTTTTTCAGCTGGGCCGCCACATTGCCGTCACTTCCCTGATCCATGGTGGTCCGCAGATTGGCCAGCTCTTTTGCTGTCACCTGCTCCTGTACCTCTGTGAAAGTGACGCCGACCTCCGGATCCGCTTCCACCGTCTGCGCGGCTCCTTCCTTCTTCGGCTCTGCCGGTCCGCTGTATCCGAAGTACGCCACATTTTTATCCACCCCGCCATCGATGCCGGGTACGCTTCCGTCACTGGTATACTGCCACATGACATGCTCTCCCTCATACCGGGGCCGTTCCGTATCCGGATAATCTCCGATACCATACTGGGCCACCCAGATCCGGTATTTCAGCTCAAGAGTATCCGTATCCCAGAGTGCGCTTCCCTGCAGCTCGTTGCGGGCCGCGTAAAACATGCCGGTATAGCCCTGGGCTTCCACCTCGTCAAGAAAGGCCTCCGCGATCCGGGAGCGTTCCTCTATGGTCAGACCGTACTGGCGGCTGTCCGGATTCTGGAATCCCTCACAGTTGTAGGCCACCGGATAGGTGATGGGATAGCCTGCCAGAATCCCGCAGACCCACCGGGCCTCCTCTCTGGCTTCTTCCTCAGACACCGCTCTGGAAAAGAAATAGGCACCCAGATACAGCCCCTGATCCCTGGCTTCCTGCAGATTGTATCTGGCACAGGCGTCCTCCGTAATCTCCCCGGTCTCAGAGCTTCGGTATCCCACCCGGACCATTACAAAATCCAGCCCTTCCGCCGCCTGGGACCAGTCAATATTTCCCTGATATTCCGACACATCAATGCCCACTGTGGTCTCATCTGTCTCTGTATCCACCACCTTGACCGTGCTGACCGGTTCCTCCTGCGTCTCTTCTTCCGATACAGCCTCCCGGGTAATCTCCTGAAAGAGTTCCAGATTCTGTTTTCCCGCTCCCTGCAGAATGGCCGCGGCCGGTTCCGCCTGCTCCCTTCCTCCGCCCGGGAAAAACAGCAGTAAAAGAACCGCCAGAATCAGAACCACAAAAATACTCGACACCAGAATCAAAAGTCTTCTCCTGGCCCGCCTTCTTCTTCTCTGCTCCCTTTTCCTCCGGCTCTCTGAAATCTGCTTTTTCCGGGACGCGCTTTTCTTCCGCGCGTCAGGATGCGGAACCTCTTCCCTGTTTTCCCCATTCTGAGGCAGTTCCTTCTCCATCATCTGCCGTACCTCCCTGTGTTTTTCTTTATACAGGAGAATCCTTTTCCGTCTCTGATTTCTGCCGCTCCCCTTTTTCCTTCCATTCCCGAATTTCTTTCAGACGCTCCTTGACAGCTTTTTCCGCCCCTTCCTCTGTGGGATGGTAATACTGCCGCCCTTTCAGCTCATCCGGCAGGCACTGCATCCGGCTCAGCTTTTCCTTCGTATCATGGGCGTAAATATATCCCTCTCCATAATGAAGCTCCTTCATCAGCTGCGTGGGAGCGTTGCGGATTTGAAGAGGCACCGGAGCACCCGGCATATTCTTAATATCCTCTTTTGCCGACAGGCAGGCCATATAAGCCGAGTTTGATTTGGGCGCCATGGACAGATATATGACCGCGTGGGCCAGGTGCACATCGCACTCCGGCATACCCAGAAAGTGGCACGCCTGATAGACCGACACCGCCAGGGGCAGCGCGCCTGAATCCGCCATTCCCACATCCTCGCTGGCAAAACGGATCAGCCTCCTTGCGATATAAAGCGGCTCCTCTCCTCCATCCAGCATCCGGTACATCCAGTAAACCGCGGCGTCCGGGTCACTGTTCCGCATGGATTTGTGAAGAGCGGAAATCAGATTATAATGCTCCTCCCCGTTTTTGTCATAAAGAAGGGACCGGCGGTTCATACACTGGGCCAGTATCTCCTGATCCACGCAGAGCACTGCCTGTTCATCCATTTTTCCATTGAGGACTGCCATCTCCAGCGTATTTAAGGCTGTCCTGCCGTCCCCATTCGCAAACCGGGCGATGGCCCGGAGATCCTCCTCCCCGATGGAAATCTTCATATTTCCATATCCTTTGGGGCTTTTCAGCGCATGGCGCAGAAGCTCCAGGAGATCTTCCTCCCCCAGGGCTTTCAATATAAAAACCCTGCATCGGGACAAGAGAGCGGAGTTGATCTCAAAGGAAGGATTTTCCGTGGTCGCTCCCACCAGAATGACACTTCCTTTTTCCACATAAGGAAGAAAGGCATCCTGCTGGGCTTTATTGAACCGGTGAATTTCATCCACAAACAGCAGGGTACGGATTCCAAGCTTCCGGTTCTGCTCCGCCTGGGCCATGACCTCCTTCACTTCCTTGATCCCGCTGGTCACCGCGCTGAATTCCACAAATTCCGCTCTTGTCTGATGGGCAATGATCCGGGCAAGCGTCGTCTTTCCCACCCCGGGCGGTCCCCAGAAAATCATGGAGGAAATCTGATCCCGCTCTATCAGACGGCGTAAAATTTTCCCGGGTCCCACCAGTTCCTTCTGCCCCACATATTCATCCAGGGTCTCCGGACGCAGCCGGCTGGCCAGAGGGGCCGTCCTCTCCCGGTCATCAAACAAACTCATCTGTTCCATTATAAGCTGCACCTCTTCTGTTGACTGCTTCCGCGGCGGGATTTCCGCGCCGCGGACTTTCTTATGAACAGTATACGTTTTCGGGCCTGCATTGTAAAGGAAACATTTCTGGCGATGGCATAACTGCCCGAGCTGGTGTTTGTGATGTTTGACTGGTGTTAGACATATACAGAAAAAATTGTGCCTGTTATCCAATTTCATCGCGAAACAGCTCTGTTTTCCCGCAAATTTGTCTACATAGCGTTCTTATTTTACATATACAAGAAAATACATTGCCTGCATCCAACAATTGGAGAAATTTTGGACATAACATGTTACTTTTCTCTATATGTCCAATCCTCGACTGATATCGAGGCAAAAGAACAGAATCTGGCCATGATAATACTCATTTTGGGGCGCAGGGCAGAAAAAGACTGTATATGTCCAGACGCGATATCCTCAAATGGCAAAGCATGTGCGTTCTTCCCATCTTTACAGGAAATATAACTTGATAAGATCTTCTATTGCGGCAGAATCCAGCGGATGCTCATTTGTCTCATATGTAGCAAGAAGCTGTATAGACGGCACAATTCCATGCTCCGTATAGAGCTGCAGTTTTGAAAAAGCACTTTTTGCGTAAGCAGGATTATCCATCATTCCGAAATGCTCCCAATAGAAAAACTGCCCGGTGCGGGGATGACGGATGGTAAAATCCGGATACACCGTAACATTTCCCAGAGAAAGGGCACACTCATAACGGAATGGGATTTTGTTCATATAAAGAAGCATGGTAATCAGCGCTTCCGATTTGGAACGCACAAAAATACCTGCACTTGTCTTATGAATACGCTGCTCCGGATAAGCCGGATTGCTTTCGTAAGGCTGCGTCATCCATTTTTGAAATTCCTGAGATTCGGGGGTAAAATAGGGAGAAAGAAGTTCTGAATATAAAGAATTCTCAGAAAGTAAGTATTCCGCATAGCTGGCACCCGGATTATGATGCCTCAAATAGAAATCAATTGCTCTTTGTTCCTGCAGCAGCTCTTTCAGCCGCATCTGCAAATACTTTTTTACAGCCAGCTGCTCCGCAAGTGTTTTTTCCTTTTTGGAGATGTAAACAGAATTATGTCCATCGCTTCGATACCATTTGGTATAACAGCCATTGCGGACACAGACAAGCTTTCCTTCCGGCAGCTCCTTCAGCCTGGCCCGGAGAGACGCAATCTCCTGATCCAGCCGCCGGCGCTCCGTACACATTTTTTCGTAAAGCAAGCAACCCCTCCTTCTATGATCTGATATCTATTATTTAATCATAGAAACAGGCGCCAGTAAAGTAAAAAATATCCACCTTTCTGATTTGCAATATGTTTGGCCTGAAATGATTGAAAGCTTTCTCAGAATAAACTATAATGATTTATAATATACGCAATCCGCATTCTCAATCCCCGAAAGGAAACCGCCGTTATGCTTGAAAACCGCTTCATCCGCAGTCTCCGGATAGACTGGAGCAAAATTCCCGAACATTCCTATCTTCGTGACATTACGGCTCTGGACGGGTTGACAAAGCTGGCCTTTTCCAGAAACCTCACCTTTTTTGTGGGCGAAAACGGCACGGGGAAATCCACCCTTCTGGAAGGAATCGCTGTGGCTTACGGCTTTAACCCGGAGGGCGGCACCTTAAACTACCGGTTTTCCACCTATGATGACGTATCAGAGCTTGGCACGGCCATCTCCTTTTCCAGGGGCTTCCGCCGTCCGGCATCCAGTTACTTCTTCCGGGCGGAAAGCTTTTTCAATGTGGCCAGCAAAGCGGAGGATTACCGGGATGTTACGCCCAAGGAAATCTACTATGCCCGCTATGGCGGAAAATCCCTCCATGAGCAGTCCCACGGAGAGAGCTTTCTCTCCTTCTTCCTTTCCTTTGAGGGACCGGGGCTGTACCTGATGGATGAGCCGGAGGCTGCCCTGTCTCCCCAGCGTCAGCTTACCCTTCTGATCCAGATCGCGCGGATGGCAGAACAGGGCTCCCAGTTTCTAATCGCCAGTCATTCGCCGATTCTTCTGGGGATTCCCGGCGCTCAGATTCTGTCCTTCGATGAAGGCCGGATCCGGGAATGCGCTTACGAGGAGACAGAAAGCTACGAGATTACAGAAATGTTCATCAACCACAGGGAAGCGCTTCTTTCCCGGCTTCTGGATAATTAGCCTTTATATTTATGCACATTTTATGCATATTATTCATTCGTTTTCGCATTGTTTACAAGATTTTTGGATAAACATTTAATAAATATGTATGAAATAGCACTTGCATCTTCTTTCCGGATGATGTATATTTATGTTCAGTGACAATACGCGCCCAAAAATATCAACTATGGCGCTGATGAAATATCTAGGAGGAGCTTAAGATGAAAGAAAAAGTCGTACTCGCCTATTCCGGCGGACTGGACACTACAGCCATTATCCCGTGGCTGAAGGAAAACTTTGATTACGAGGTAATCTGCTGCTGCATCGACTGCGGACAGGGAAACGAGCTGGATGGACTGGACGAGAGAGCCAAGCTGTCCGGCGCTTCCAAATTATACATTGAGGATCTGGTAGACGATTTTGCGGACAATTATATCATGCCCTGTGTGAAGGCAGACGCTGTATACGAGAACAAGTATCTGCTGGGAACCTCCATGGCGCGTCCGGCTATCGCAAAGAAGCTGGTGGAAATCGCCAGAAAGGAAGGCGCTGTCGCTATCTGCCACGGCGCTACCGGAAAGGGCAACGACCAGATTCGTTTTGAGCTGGGTATCAAGGCTCTGGCTCCGGATATCAAGATCATCGCTCCCTGGAGAATGACCGATATCTGGACCATGCAGTCCCGTGAAGATGAGATCGCATACTGCGAAAAGCACGGCATCCATCTTCCCTTCTCTACCGATTCCAGCTACAGCCGTGACCGCAACCTGTGGCACATCAGCCATGAGGGACTGGAACTTGAGGATCCGGCAAACGAGCCCAACTACGAGCATCTGCTGGTTCTGACCGTTCCCCCGGAGAAGGCTCCGGACGAACCGGAATATGTGACCATGACCTTTGAAAAAGGCATTCCCACCTCCATCAACGGAAAGAAGATGAAGGTTTCCGATATTATCCGTGAACTGAATGTGCTGGGCGGAAAGCACGGCATCGGCATCGTGGATATCGTAGAAAACCGCGTGGTCGGCATGAAATCCCGCGGCGTCTATGAGACACCGGGCGGAACCATTCTGATGGAGGCGCACCGCCAGCTGGAAGAGCTTGTTCTGGACCGGGCTACCATGGAAACCAAAAAAGACCTGGGCAACAAATTCGCCCAGATCGTATACGAGGGCAAATGGTTCACACCGCTGCGTGAAGCCATTCAGGCATTCATGGATGTAACCCAGGAGTACGTGACCGGCGAAGTAAAATTCAAGCTCTACAAGGGCAACATCATCAAGGCCGGAACCACTTCTCCCTACTCTCTGTACAATGAGTCTCTAGCTTCCTTCACCACCGGCGACCTGTATGACCACCACGACGCTGACGGCTTTATCACGCTGTTCGGCCTGCCTTTAAAGGTACGCGCCATGAAGATGGCCGAGGTCAAGGCTGCTCAGAAAGAAAACTAAAATCAGAAAATCCCGAAAAGACCTGCGCCGCGGACCGCGGCCAGGTCTTTTTTACAGTCCCGCCTTCTTTCATCCTGCCGCTCTCCGCGCAGCCTCCGGTTTCTTTCCGCCCTTATCCCGGATCTTTATACCTTACCACATCTCCATCTTCTATCTCCCCTGTAAAATCCGTAATCACTTCCTCATCCCCGCTTAAAGCGCCTTCCTCCAGGGCTGCCTGGCTCTCATTCTGATCCTGTACATTCACATAGACCTTCCGGGCCGCAAACTCCGGTCCCAGAATTCCGGAGCGCTCCTCCATCACCAGCACATATTTTCTCTGGTTTCCATCTGTAAAGACAGCAGCCAGGGGCACTACGCAGGCATAGGTATCCGTCCTGGTCTCCGCCAGGAGTGTCCCGCTTTCTCCAAGCTCTCCTTCTCCCTCCTCCAGAAATACAATCAGCTGATAGGTCCCCGGATTCATCTCATTTTCCGCAATATAATCCGCCACAGCCTCAATCGTTCTGCTTCCCAGCTTCAGGGAGACCGGATCTCCCTGATTCACATATTTTTTCTGATCCGCGGTCAGAGAAACCGAAAACTGCAGGGGACTGTCCAAATCTGCCAGCACCACCGCCGCTCCATCCGGAGTCCGTTCTCCAGGGCTTACTCCAATAGAAGCCACGATGCCTTCTCTCTCCGGATAAACCATCCCGTCTGCCTGCAAAAGCTCCTGATATGCCTTCAGCTCCTTCTGCTGAGCGGACAGATCGAGACGGTTCATTTCCAGACTGTTATCCGCAGCGCTTTTTCCGTCCGCGTCCTCCAGGGCCCGCTCTGCTTCTGAAAGAGCGCTGCTGCGGTTCTGTCTGGCATCCTCCAGGGCCCGCTTTGCTGTCTCCACTGCCTGCCTCAGCGCTGCAAGCTGTTCCTGCCAGGATTCCTCTGTCATGCTGTCTGTCTCCATATCTTCTGAAGATGCAGAACCGGAATTTTCCGTTTCTTCTGCCGCAGGCCCGTCCTGCGGCTCCTGTTTTATCTTCTGCGCCGCGTCCTGCTCTGTCTTCTGCGCCGCATCCTGCTCTGTCTCCTGCCCCGCGTCCTGCTCTGTCTCCTGCTCTGTCTCCTGCCCCGTATTTGTCCCCGGCTGCTGTGTCTGTTCCGGTGCCTCCGTTTTCGCCGCCAGTTCTGCCTTCCAGGTTTCATATGCCGTTTCCGCCTCTTTCAGAGCACCCTCCGCCGCTGACAGATCCTGCTCCGCCCGGCTTACGGTCTGGGAGGAGTTCTTCTCCGCTGTGTTATAATCCTCCCGGGCCCGGTCCTTCTGCTCATTTTTCTGTTCCTCTTCCAGCTGACGGTTCTGCTCCTGCGCCTGGATCTCAAGCTGCAGTTTTGAGATAGAAAGCTGCCGTTCCTCTATCTGAGCCTTCAAATCCTCCAGCTCCACCTGAAACAGAGCAGTTTCCGTATCCACATGATCCCCTTCATGTACCAGCACCGTATCACAGCGCAGACCGCTTAAAACTGTCGCCGCAGTCTCTCTTCCCGCTTCCACGATTCCCTCTGCCTCTACGGTATGGGCAAGGGCGGAAGCCCCCGGCACACTGGTGCTTACCTGAGGAAGCCCCGACGCATAGACAGATTTGGAAATCAGTGTGCACAGCAGCATGAACACCAGGAAAATGCCAAAGGCCCGTATTTTATTTTTCTGTCGTCTCAACAATTCCATAATTTCTACTCCTTCAGCCCTGAAGCCGCGATGCCTTTTTCCAGATAATCCTGCCCGATAAAGAAGACGAAGGCCGGCGGAATCAGCGTAATCACAGAGGCCGCAAAGGAATATCCCGCCTGCCCGAGGCTGATCTCCGGCAGATACAGGGACAGCGGCCACAGCGGCTGATCCTTCAGGAAAGCCAGCGGCTGCTCAATCAGGCTCCAGTATTCCAGGAAGCCCAGAACCACAGCCGATAAAATACCATTTGACGCCAGCGGCAGGCCGATCTTCCGGAAAATGCGCCACTCCCCGGCCCCATCGATCCGGGCCGCGTCAAGCAGCGCTCCCGGAATCCCGGAAAAACTCCGGTAAATCAGAAAGACCGGATAAGTGGAGCAGGCTGCCGGTAATATCACAGCCCAGTGGGTATTTACCAGTTTCAGATCATTGAGTACCAGATAACTGGAAAGCATAGTCACCTGAAAAGGCAGCAGCATCAGCACCACATAAAGGGTAAACAGAAGCTTCCGCATGGGAAAGCGGTAAACCGCGAATGCCCATGCCGCCGGCACCGCAAGAAGCAGCTGGCCCCCCACGGAACATACCGCAATCTTCATAGAATTCCAGAAGACCGTAAAAAACTGAGGTGTCTCAAAGAGCAGCCTGGCATAATGGGAAAAGGTGGGATACATGGGAAACCAGGCCCAGCGTATAAAGCCTTCCCCGCTCTCCAGCGCCCCCAGGTATTCTCCCAGCTCCCAGCGGCTCATAAGTGAGCCGGAAACCAGCAGAAACACCGGCGCGGCAAAGAGAAGGCCGGCCGCTCCCAGCAGCAGACAGCGCAGGACCTGGCCCAAGACCTGGCCCAGGCCCCTGTTTCTTCTCCTGAACTTCCGGACAGCTTTGTCTGCCCGGCGGCCTGCGGCATTCACAATTCTGTTTTTCAGCTTATATCTGTCCATTTCTTAATCCTCCCTGTCCCAGAGTCCCTGCAGAATCAGAATGGCCCCAAACAGCACCATTCCCACGCATACCGCGGCCGCCGCCATTTTATCCAAATCCAGGTTTACAAACCAGTTGTTGAACAAATGCTGAAGCAGATACATGCTCTTGTCGGGATAGGAACCCGCCACCAGATAAGCCTCCCGGAATACCTTGAAGGAGTTCAGAAAAGACAGTACCGTGATCGTGTACAGGCTCCCTTTCAGATTCGGCAGGGTGATCCTCCAGAAGCATTTCCACCGGGACGCCCCGTCCACCCGGGCAGCCTCCAGAATACTGTCCGGCACCGAAGAAAGACCCGCCAGCCAGAGCACCACCGTATAGCCGAGATTTTTCCACACATAACTGAACACCAGCACCCAGAAGGCTGCTCCTGAGGCCATATAATCCGGCTGCGCCCCGTCCGCCAGCAGTCCCAGCCTGCCAAGAAGCAGATTCAGAAAGCCGCCGGAGGAAAAGACCATTTTCCAGACCAGCACAATGGCCGCGGCCGGAACAGCCATCGGAAACAGAAACAATGTCTTAAACCTCTGATTATTCCGAAGCCTGGAAAGCTGCACGGCCGCAAGGAGTCCCAGCCCCACCAGAAGAGGCAGGCAGACTGCCGTAAACCGGAAGGTATTCCATACTGCCAGTCGGAAGGCCTCATTTTCAAACACAGATTTATAGTTGGACAGTCCTGTCCATCTGCCGGTCACGGCGGTCGTAAAAGACCGCCGCACCACATCCAGAAAAGGAAGGCAGACAAAGATCAGAACCCCCAGCAGGCTGGGAGCCAGAAAGCCAAGCCAGGCCCATTTTCCGGCGTATACCTCAGATCCCGCTCTTTTGTGCCGCACAGACCGTTTTCTCCTACTCCGCAAGATAAATCGCCGCTTTCTGCACAATTTCAGCCACCGTATCCTCCACGGACGCGCTTCCGTTCAGCGCCTTCGGGCCAATCTCCTGTACCGCATCCTCTATGGCGGATTCCCCGTTTCCTATTGCCGACACAGACTCTGCCATCTCCTGCAGGCGGGCGAAATGCTCCGGCGAAGCCTGCTGCACGTCTACGGAAAAGGCTGTTCCATTTCCTCCCTCGGTCATAATAGAGAAAGATACCGCGCTGTCGTCCCCGGAATCCTCTTCCTGGAGCTGCGCGAAGGCCGCCTGATTGACCGGAAGCCCATCCGGGAGGTCCAGCTCCTGAAACTCCCGTCCAAACAGATAACAGAAGAAATCTGTCACCCGGTTATTTTCCACAGAGGATTCCAGAATTCCCACGCTGGCTTCCGGCAGAAAACTCTTTCCCATCTGCCCCGGAAGAAGCGTATAATCAATTCCCTCCTCCTGATCCGCAAGCGTCGCCAGCAGATTGAAGTCAGTCTCCATTCCATTGATCGTGCCAATTCCCATAAGCTGGTCTCCCATGGCGATGTTCAGAGCTTCCGAGGAAGCCAGAGAACTGCTGCCGGCTGATGTTCCCGCAGACGCCACCTGCTGCCTGACCATTTCCCGGAGCATAGACAGCTCTTCCTCACTGTAGCCCGCAAGCTCCGCCTCATAAATCCGCTTTGCCTGAGTCAGAAAATCTGTCAGAACCGCTTCATCGATCTCTCTGTTTTCGGTAAGCCAGGCGCCGGAGGACGAATTCATCAGAGCCTCCAGAACCTGCTCCTCTGTCAGAAGTCCCAGAATTCCTCCTTCTGCCTGTCCTGCCCGGATCTTCTCCACCGCATCCGCCAGAGAGGCCAGATCTGTGATACTGCTTAAGGTATCCGTATCTCCCACAAGTATCGGCAGGCTAAAGCGCACAGGAAGCGAATAAAGCTTATCGTCCGTCCGGACCGCGTCCACCAGATTGGGAAAAAGGCTGTTTTCCCCGGTAAATCCTTCTTCCAGCTCCGTAAGATCTGCCAGCAGCCCCTTCTCCTCATAGGAGCTTTTCGGAAGGCCGTCCAGCACAAGCAGATCCGGTCCGCTTCCCGACGCCAGTCTTGTATTCAGGCTGCGGATGGCGTCCTCCTCGGTCATGCCGTCCTCTCCGGTGATTCCCACCTCGTAATTCACATAGACCTCCGGATGATCCTTCTGATACAGGCTTACCGCCTGGCGGATCGCATAGTTCTCATACAGGCTGTAAATGCAAAGCTCTTCTTCCGGTACCGCCGCGATATCCGCGTCGTACACATATTTCATCAGCTGCGGTCCGTAATAGAGAATCAGAAACGTATCATTCTCCAAAACTGTCATACCCTGAAGCAGCATCATGGGATTTCCGAGAGAGTTCAGACTGCCGTCCGCCACCTGCTCGATTGCGGAGCCGCCGATGGTATGCCGGTAGATTCCGTCACTTAAAGCCAGATAAATCACATCGCCCTCTCTGGAAGCCGCCACAATATCGTGGGTGCCTGAGCTGAAAGATCCTGTGTTGTAATGAGCTTTCACAAAATCATCCAGCACCTGGTCGGTCTGAGCCTGGGTTCCATCCGCCATGTCATAGAGGCTCAGTCCCTGGGAACCGAAAACCACCATATAATTTTCCGTAAAGCAGACATAATCCGAAATACCGGTAATCTCAAAAATCTGTTTTGCGGTTCCGTTCTCACAATCCAGCTCATAAATCTTTCCACCCAGGCTGATGCCGTAAAGCCGGCTGTCCTTACTGAACCAGAGCTGATGCAGATAATCCTCCTCATCCTCGTAGGGAACCGCATGCTCCTCTCCGTCCGCGTCCAGATAGAAATACCGGTACGAAAGCTCTGTATTTTCCTCATCCAGAAGGGAGCTGTAAGCCGCCGCCACGCTCCCATCCGGGGCCAGCGCCAGGCTGGAAATATAATTTCCGGAAGCCAGCTCCGTAAGAGCCGGCATTTCCTGAAGCTCCCAGGTTTTCCCCTGGTCTGCGGATCGGTAAAGACCTGACAGCGGATCCAGAAGCCCTGTGGTCCCATCCTCCAGCATTGTCACTGCCGGCGTGCTGCCTTCCTGGGAGGAAACCGCTTCCGGAAGCACAGCCTCCTCTTCCACGTAACGCCCCATAACGGTGCCGCCCGAGCCGCTTCCGGTACCTCCTCCCGCATTTTCGGGGGTTCCGCTTCCTGAGCCTGAGCAGCCGCAGGCCAGCAGAAGAGCTCCCAGCAGCAGCCAGGCTGTTATTCTTTGTATCACGGAATGCTTTTTCATATTTTTCGTATCCTCTCTTTCTTCCAGTTTCTTTTATACCTGGTTTTTCCGCAGTTCTTTACATGGTTTCTGTCAGGCGCACCTGGGAAGCCCGGAAAACCTCACCTTCATAGCTTCCCTGCAGCTCTGCCATAGCTCCTGCTTCCAGAGCCTCCGGAGAGCTTTCGCTGTCTTCATAATCCGCCCCGCCGTTTTTTATCGTCCTCTTTACAAACCTTGTATTCTCATCCCAGACAACGGTAACCAGTTCCATCGCGTCTTCCTCCACCGGAAGCACCGCGATTTCCGCGCCATCTCCCGCATCCTCTTCCATAACTCTGCTGAGGACAAAGGTCTGGGCTGACACCTCCCGGATTTCCCCGTACAGGTCATACGCTTCCTGCGCGTTCTCTTCCGGAGCCGTCTCTTTCCCGGCAGCTGCGGACCCCCTGCTCCCTGTATCCGTTTCCGCGCTCTGCTCCTGCGGAAGCTCTTCCATGCTTACAGTTCCGGGAGAAGAACAGGTGTCCGCCGTTTTGCAGCCCCAGAGGCCGAGGCTTAAGGTCCCTGCCAGTCCTGCCGCCATCAGGCGGATTCTTATTTTTCTGTTCCATGCTTTGTTTTTCATATCCAATCTCCTCATTTTCTGATTTTCCCACATCATAGCAGGGATGTCTCTAAATAATCTCTAAAAAACGCAAAAAAACAGCCCGGCATTTTCCCTCTTCATGTATTTCTGAGGTTCCGGACAAATTTAGAGAATTCTTAAAGATTTTTGTGGTATCCTTGTTTATAATAGAATGGATTTTTATTTAGAGGAGGAAACCAAATGCGGATACTGCTTGCGGAAGATGATGAAAAACTGAAGGAAGCTCTGTGTTTTCAGCTTCAGAAGGAGGGCATCGAGACAGATTCCTGCACCGATGGGGAGGAAGCTCTCTATTATATCCGCCAGGGCATCTATGATCTGGTGCTGCTGGACCGGATGCTTCCGCTGCTGGATGGAGCGTCTGTGCTCTTCCGTATGAGAAAAAAGGGCTTTCAGACCCCTGTCATATTCATTACGGCTCTGGGCGCTCTGGAGGACCGAATTGAAGGTCTGGATCTGGGTGCGGACGACTACCTGGTCAAGCCCTTTGCCTTTGAAGAGCTGATGGCCCGCATCCGTTCTATCCTGCGGCGTCCCAGAAAGCTTTCCAATTCTGCGGAGCTCCTTTTCGGAGATCTGTCCTTTTCCATCCAGGAGCAGACGCTCTCCGGCCCTTCCGGCAGCTGTACTCTCTCCGGAAGAGAGGCCTCTCTTCTGGAGGCCTTTCTCCGCAGCTCCGGCCAGACTCTTTCCAGAGAGCTGCTTCTCTCCAAGGTCTGGGGTATGGACAGCGATGTGGAGGACGGCAATCTGGACAATTATATCCATTTTCTGAGACGGCGCCTGAAAAACCTGAACAGCGCCGTCCATCTTCAGACTGTACGCGGTATCGGCTACCGGCTGGAGCGCTGAAAGGAGAATCCCTGCCATGTTTCAAAAGGTACACCTGCGCCTGACGCTTCTGTGCGCCGGCATCACCATCATTATCCTGCTGATCATGTCCAGCGGCTGGCTGTATGTATCGGAAAAAAGTCTGCGGGACAACAGCTTTATTTCTTTTCAGAATGATATGAATACTCTCGTAAGCAACCTGGAACAGCAGACTGTCATATCCGGCAGCTGGCTGAAAAATATGGAGGGAAACGGAAAATATCTAATCTGGCTTCTGGACAGCGGCGTTCCCTTTCTCCACAACCGCCAGAATCAGACTTCCCAGGCTCTGTATGAAGAAGCCTGTGCTTTTCTTGACGGGCGGCCGGAGCTTTCAGGCACCTCCGGCTACAATTCCGCGGCGCACACCGAATTGCTTTTTCACTCTTCTGCCACAGATAAGGACTATTATGCCTGCGCTGCTTCCCTGACCCGGGGACAGGGAAACCTTCAGATGCTTGTGCTGGCTCCGCTTTCCTCACTGGAAGCACAGATCGGACGGCAGCGCCTTCTGTTTCTCTGTCTCGATCTTGCCGGGACAGGCGCCCTGCTTCTGTTTTCCTGGTTCTTCACAAAACGCCTTCTTCAGCCCCTGGAGGAAAACCAGAGACAGCAGGCCCGGTTTGTCGCCTCTGCCTCCCATGAGCTGCGCACGCCTCTCTCTGTGATGCTCTCCTGTATCGCCGCCTCCCGCAGAGGGGAGCCAGAGGAACGGCTGCATTTTCTGGAGGCCGCCGAAAACGAGGGAAAACGAATGTCCCGGCTTATCCATGATATGTTGCTGCTGTCCAAGGCGGATACCCAGACCTGGAGCATCCGTCTGGAACCCGTAGAGGCAGATACGCTGCTGCTTGACACCTATGAAACCTTTCTCCCTCTGGCCGAAGAACGCCGAATCCGCCTCTCTGTCAGTCTCCCAGAGGAAGAACTGCCTCCCTGCCTCTGTGATTCAGAACGCATCCGGCAGGTACTTGGCATTCTCCTGGACAACGCTCTCTGCTACACTCCGGCCGGCGGCCGCGTCTGTCTGAACCTGTCATTCACACAGCAGACCTTCGCCTTTTCCGTGGCCGACAATGGTCCAGGTATTTCTGAGGAAGACAAAAAACATATTTTTGAACGCTTCTACCGGGCAGACGCCTCCCGCAGGGATCGGGAACACTTCGGCCTTGGGCTCTGCATCGCCTCCGAGATCATAAAAGCCCACCGGGGGCGGCTGACGGTCAGCGGCGCCCCCGGTGGGGGAAGTGTTTTTACGTTTTATCTTTCCTGATGTTCCACACAGGCCAGGGAAACTGCTTACATCACATTTTTAGCTCCTGCCCCGCATTTTTTCTGCCTCCCTGCGAATCTCACAGACACTGACGCCATCCACAAACAGCCGATACAGAGGCAGTATATAAGAATAGAAAACATGGCCTTTTTCTTTTACTCGCCCAGGTAAGCTTTCTTCACCCGGTCATTATTCAGAAGGTCTTTCGCGTCTCCCTCCAGCACGATACGGCCTGTCTCCAGCACATAACCTCTGTTTGCGATGGAAAGAGCTTTTTTCGCGTTCTGCTCCACGAGAAGAACTGTGGTTCCGCTCTCGCTTACTTCCTGAATAATATCAAAAATCTCATTTACAAAAATGGGGGAAAGACCCATGGAAGGCTCATCCATCAGGATGATCTTCGGATGGGACATGAGCGCCCGGCCCATGGCCAGCATCTGCTGCTCACCGCCGGACAGCGTGCCCGCAATCTGATTCTTTCTTTCTTCCAGACGGGGGAAACGCTTATATACCCGAATCAGGGTCTCCTCAATCTCTTCCTTATCCTTTCTTGTAAAAGCGCCCAGCTTCAGGTTGTCCAGCACAGAAAGCTGCGCGAACACACGCCGTCCCTCGGGCACATGGGCCATTCCCATGGACACGATCTTGTGGGCCGGAACATGCGTAATATCCTGTCCTTCGAAGAAAATCTGTCCTTTCTTCGGAGAAATCAGGCCTGTAATCGTCTGGAGCGTCGTCGTCTTTCCTGCTCCGTTGGCTCCGATCAGCGCGATAATCTCTCCTTCGTTTACCTCGAAGGAAACACCCTTGATGGCCTGAATCACGCCATAAAATACTTCTATATCCTTGACTTCCAGCATTGCCATAGCTACTCGTTCCTCCTATTCTCCAAGGTAAGCCGCGATAACCTTCGGATCGTTCAGCACTGTTGTGGTCTCGCCCTCAGCCAGTACCTGTCCGAAATTCAGAACCGTCAGTTTCTCGCAGATACCGGATACCAGCTTCATGTCATGCTCAATCAGAAGAATAGTCATATGGAACTCATCCCGCACGAACCGGATGGTCTTCATCAGCTCCTGAGTCTCGTTGGGGTTCATGCCGGCCGCCGGCTCATCCAGAAGCAGAAGCTTCGGATCCGTAGCCAGAGCTCTGGCAATCTCCAGCTTTCTCTGCTGGCCATAAGGCAGGTTCGATGCCTTGTAATCCGCTTCCTGATCGAGGCCGAAGACCTTTAAAAGCTCCATAGCCCGCTCATTCATCTCCTTCTCCACCCGGTAATACTTGGGCAGACGCAGGATTCCGGTCAGCGTAGAATAGGGATGATGGTTATGCAGTCCCACCTTTACGTTGTCCAGCACAGAGAGCTCGCTGAACAGACGGATATTTTGAAAAGTACGGGCGATGCCGTGCCTGTTGATCTCGATTGTCTTTTTTCCTGTGATATTTTCCCCATCCAGCATAATATAGCCGTCTGTGGGCTTGTACACTCCTGTCAGCAGGTTGAAAATCGTCGTCTTTCCGGCTCCGTTGGGTCCGATCAGTCCATACAGCTCCCCCTGCTCGATTGTCAGATTGAAATCATCCACCGCGCGCAAGCCGCCGAAGGAGATTCCGAGATTTTTTACTTCCAGTAATGCCATCTTTCTATGCCTCCTTCGTCTTCCTGCGTTCAAAGAACTGCTTGATCCGCTCCTGAATATGCTGTCCTCCCGGGCTGGAGGTAAAGATCATGGTCGCAATCAGAATTACCGCATAGATCAGCATACGGTAATCATTCAGCGATCTCAGAAGCTCGGGCAGAAGCGTCAGCACTACAGCCGCTATGACGGAACCGCGGATATTTCCGATACCGCCCAGCACAACGAATACCAGGATGGTAATGGACATATTGTAGCCGAAGTTCTTGGGCTGGGCCTGCAGAGTAGACAGGTTGTGCGCGTAGAGCACGCCCGCCGTACCGGCCAGAGCCGCGGACACAGAGAAAGCCAGCAGTTTGTATTTGGTTACATTGATTCCCACCGACTCGGCTGCAATCCGGTTGTCACGAATAGCCATAACGGCCCGGCCCGTACGGGAATTGATCAGATTGATCACAATAAACAGCGTAACCAGAATCAGAATAATTCCAATCAGGAAGGTGGAATCGTTGGGAGTGCCTGTGATTCCCTGCGGTCCTTTGATGATGACCTCGCCTCCTTCCTCCAGGCCAAGGGAAAGGGTATCCTTTGTAGAAATATGGAAGCCCTGGCTGTCACGTCCCAGATAGACCACATTTACCACATTCTTGATAATCTCGCCAAAGGCCAGCGTCACGATAGCCAGATAGTCACCCTTCAGCCGCAGTACCGGAACGCCAATCAGGATTCCAAACACTGCCGCGAATACTGTTCCAATCAGGATCGCAAGGAAAAAGCGGATGCCAGATACAGGGATCGCCGTCTCCATGCACTTGGAAAAAATCGCGCTGGAAAAGGCTCCCACGCACATGAAGCCCGCGTGTCCCAGACTCAGCTCACCGGAGATACCTACTGTCAGGTTCAGGGAAACCGCCAGAATTACATACATACACAGAGGTACCAGAAGTCCTTCCAGAAGACTGGAGACTACTCCGGCTCTCAGACAAATCTCTACTATAATATAAGCAGCTACCACCATTCCATAGGTGATAAAATTGCTTCTTGTTGTCTTGCTCAAATTTCGTGTCTTCGTTTTCATGCCATCCACCTACACTTTCTCCTGAATCTGCTTGCCAAGAAGTCCGGTAGGCTTCACCAGCAGTACAATAATCAGAACAGCGAATACGATAGCGTCCGCCAGCTGGGAGGAAACATAAGCTTTTCCCAGAATCTCAATGACGCCAAGGAGAATGCCTCCGATAAACGCTCCCGGTATGGATCCGATACCGCCGAATACAGCCGCCACAAAAGCTTTGATGCCGGGCATGGAACCCGTATAAGGAGTCAGGGACGGGTAAGAGGAACAAAGCAGCACGCCCGCGATGGCTGCCAGAGCAGAACCGATGGCAAAGGTCATGGCAATCGTGGAGTTCACATTGACGCCCATCAGCTGCGCCGCGTCGCTGTCCTCGGACACAGCCAGCATGGCCCGTCCGGATTTTGAATATTTCATAAAGGTCATCAGTCCGATCATGATGATGATACAGGCAATCACCGTCACAATGGTCTCACCGGAAATCACCAGGCTTCCGCCTGCCAGTGAGATCGGCTTTATCGTCACCACAGAGGTGAAGGATTTTGTATTGGCTCCGTAAATGAGAAGAGCCACATTCTGCAGGAAATAGCTGACACCGATGGCCGTAATCAGAACCGCCAGCTTGGAAGCCTTTCTCAGGGGCTTGTAGGCAATTCTCTCAATCGCCATACCCAGCAGCGTGCAGGCCACTACCGAGATCAGGACGCCTACTACCGGCGGAAGCCCTGCTCCGCTGACTGTGGAAAATACCACGAAGGCTCCAATCATAATGACATCTCCATGCGCGAAGTTCAGCATCTTCGCAATACCGTATACCATGGTGTACCCCAGGGCGATAATCGCGTATACACTTCCCAGGCTGATTCCGTTCACCAGGTAGGATATAAATCCTATCATACATAACACCTCTTTATCTTTTTAGTCCGTGCCGGCATATTCTGTCGAATAAGGGCTGCCGGCGCACAAAGCAACAATTTGCAGTATATTATATCACAGAACTAAAGCCTGCACAAGTAAAATCAAGCCCGTGGGGCCGGGATTCACTGCTTTTCTTTTCACACAGGAAAATTTTTCTGCTGCTTTCCCGTCTATAAAAACAGAGGGAGCCCATATGGGTTCCCTCTGTCGGGTAGTCATTCATTTGCGGATTTTACAGCTCTGTGTACTCTCCGTTTACAACCTGAACTACCAGCGGAGCCTTGCTGGGCTCACCGTCTGCGGTCCAGGTAATGCTCTTTCCGGTTACACCGTCATAGGTTACGGAAGGCATAGCTCCTACCATAGCGTCACACAGGTCAGATACGCTCATATCCGGAGTAGCGCCTGCTGCTTCGATAGCAGCCTTTACTACGTATACGGAATCGTAAGCGTCAGCAGCGAACTGGTTCGGAGTCTCACCGTAATCTGCCTCGTATTTGCTTACGAAGTTCTGTACCATCTCATCATCAGACTTTGCAACGAACGGAGCCAGGAAGGTCAGTCCCTCGGCCAGAGACACGTCAAAGTTCTCTACGCCCAGGATGCCGTCCATACCATCGCATCCGAAGAATACCGGCTCATAACCCTGCTTATTGCACTCAGCAAGCACCAGGGATGCCTCTGTATAGTAGAAAGGCATGAACAGAAGATCTGCGCCTGCTTCCTTGGACTTCTGAACCTGTACGGAGAAGTCTGTCTTGCTGTCAGCTGTGAAAGCCTCTACAGACACAATCTCGAAGGGCTGGTTTGCAGCCTCTGCGGCAAATGCCTCATAGATACCGGTGGAGTATACATCGGAGCTGTCATAAATTACAGCTACCTTTGTAGCCAGGCCATTCTCACCGATGTATTTTGCGGACTCTGTACCCTGTGTCGGGTCAGAGAAGCACATACGGTAAGCATTGTCATACTGTACGCACTCTACAGCAGTTCCGGACGGTGTAATCTGGAACATGTTGTCCTTGTGGGTCTCCTCAGAAACTGCGATACAGGGAGCGCTGGTAACAGTTCCTACCAGAACCTGCATGCCCCAGTCCTTCAGAGTATTGTATGCATTGATAGCCTTCTCGGAATCGCCCTCGTCATCCTGGAAGTTATACTCGATCTGATATCCGTTGATGCCGCCTGCGGCGTTGATCTCGTCAACTGCAATCTGAATACCGTTCTGTACGGCTGTTCCGTAGATGGCTGTTCCTCCGGTAATCGGTCCGATACCGCCAATCTTGAACGCTGCCCCGCCGTTTCCTTCAGACTCGGTGTCTGCAGCTTCTGTCGTGGTGCTTTCCTCTGTGGTGGAGCTGTCTGTCGCCGCGCTGTCTTTGGAAGAGTTTCCGCATGCAGCGAGGGAAAGAGTCATCGCGCCGACCAGCAGTAAGCTTAATGCCTTTTTCATAATAGTTTCCTCCTTATCAAAAATTGATATATTTCTATATCGGTTCTTATCTTACTCCCATAAAAATAATTTTGTCAATTCTTTTTTGCAAAAAAATGCAGGGAAAGCGCTGGATTCTGTGAGAAAATGCATAAATCCGGGGCTTCCGGCGCTCATTTATGCGCGCGGGCCTCCAGGACCGCCACGGTTCTGGGCTTCAGGCTGATTCTGTCCTGCCCGGTCCAGGGGATTCCCTCCGGATAAAACTCACCGGTCTCCCCCGCTCCGGTGCAGACGCAGAGCTGCCAGGAATATCCCTCCGGCAGCCCGGCCAGCCCAATCTGCGCTTCTTCCCACCAGGGATTTACCGCCAGGCATACCAGATCGTCCTGTCCCCTCTCTCCGTCATAGCCGGCATACAGCACGCCAAAGGCCTTCGTATCTGAGGTCAGATTCCCGTCCCAGGCATTTTCCTTATGACAGCTGATAGGCGGAAAACCGCACATGGCTATAGGCAGTTCTCTGGTAACCGCCGGATGACGCTTCCGGAAAGCAATCATAAACCGGAAAAACTGAAATAATTCCTGGTTTTTCTGCAGAAGCTCCCAGTCCAGCCAGGAGATCTCATTGTCCTGGCAGTAGGCATTGTTGTTGCCATACTGGGTATTTCCAAACTCATCTCCAGCCAGAAACATAGGCGTCCCGCGGCTGCACATGAGCACCGCGCAGGCATTTTTCATCAGGCGCAGGCGGAGCCGGTTTACTTCCGGATCCTCCGTCTCCCCTTCCGCCCCGCAGTTCCAGCTGCGGTTGTCATCGGTGCCGTCGGTATTGTTCCAGCCGTTTGCCTCGTTGTGCTTCTGATTGTAGCTGTAGAGATCCCTTAAGGTAAAGCCATCATGGCAGGTCAGAAAATTCACAGAGGAATTATATCCGCTGTAGCCGCTGCCGCTCTGTCCGTACAGGTCGTGGGAACCCGTAATCCGGCTGGCCGCCTCCGGCGCCAGCCAGTACTCTCCCTTCAGGAAGCTGCGCAGGGTATCCCTGTATTTTCCGTTCCATTCCGCCCAGCGCTTCCAGGCCGGAAAGCTTCCCACCTGGTAAAGGCCGCCCGCGTCCCAGGCCTCCGCGATCAGCTTTGTATTTCCCAGCAGCGGATCAAAGGCAAGTCGCTTCAGAAGCGGCGGATTGCTCATGGGGGAGCCGTCTTCATTGCGGCCCAGAATGCTGGCCAGATCAAAACGGAAGCCGTCCACCCGGTACTGGCTGACCCAGTAGCGCAGACATTCCACAATCATTTCCTGAACCACCGGATGATTGCAGTTCAGCGTATTTCCGCAGCCGCTGAAATTATAATAGTAACCATCCGGCGTCAGCATATAATAGACCTGATTGTCAAAACCTTTAAAGGAGATAAAAGGACCATGCTCATTGCCTTCGGCAGTGTGGTTGAACACCACATCCAAAATCACCTCTATCCCATTCAGGTGCAGCTCCCGGATCAGTTCCTTCAGTTCCCGGCCTTCCCGGTTATATTCCTCCGCTGCCGTATAGCTGGTATTAGGCGCGAAAAAGCTTACGGTATTATAGCCCCAGTAATCGAGAAGCTGGCGGCCGTCCACCTCTCTCTTCCCCATGGTCTCATCAAACTCAAAGATAGGCATCAGCTCTACCGCTGTGACTCCAAGCTCCTTCAGGTAAGGAATTTTTTCCTTCAGTCCAGCGAAGGTGCCCGGATGTTCCACACCGGAGGAAGCATGTTTCGTGAATCCCCTGACATGAAGCTCATAGATAATCAGATCACTCATTTCATAGAAGGGATCCGGAGCATCGCCCCAGTCAAAATTGTTCTTGACCACCCGGGCATGATACAGCCCATCCTTCTTCTGGCTCTCTCCCCAGACACTCTGTCCTGTCACTGCCCGGGCATAAGGATCCAGAAGCACATGCTTTTTGTCAAACAGCAGCCCTTTCTTCGGATCCCAGGGGCCGTCCAGCCGGTAGGCATACTCAAATTCCTCTATATCCAGCCCGAATACAATCATGGAATAGACCTGCCCGATCCGGTAATGATCCGGAAACCTTAGAACCGCATAGGGTTCCTCTTCCTTCCTGTGATATAAAAGAAGCTCACAGGAAGACGCTCCCTGTGAGTGCACGGTAAAGTTGACAGCCCCATCCAGGGCTGTCGCTCCATATACTTCATAAAGGCCCGGCCGTACCAGAAAACCGGACACCACATCCAGCGGCTTTAACGCTTTATGCTCCTCTGTCATTATCTCTTCTCCTTAATGCTGACCAGATTGCCGTTTACCGAAAGCTGGCGGATACTGCGCAGGAAGCTGGAAAGCCGGCTGTACCCGTAATCCTTGATGTCAAAGGAAGGATGCTTCTTATGAATCTCCTCATAGACCAGGGACAGATTTTCCACCTGCCCGCCGCTGTTCTTTATAAAGAGCAGAATCTCTTTCTCCAGCTTCTGACGGTCAATCTGTCCGCTTAAGCCCACCGCATAGGCCGAATCAATCCGGTATACATTCAGCCTCGGACAGGTATCCTGCAGCAGCACCACCAGCTTGGTATAGCCGTAGTTGCGGACATCAAAATCCGTAAACTTATCATTGAGACGGCTTCCGATTTCACCAAGATACGTGATTTTCCCTTTATTTTCATTGTCATTGATGATGGAGATGACAGCCTCCTCAATCTGGGACAGCGGCGTCACCGCGCTGCCATGCTCCTCTTCTGCCGTCCTGCTTCCTTTCCGGCGGGTGTTTGCGGATACGCCGGTCTCCGACGCGGTCTCCACATCGTTCACCTGTTTGTTGATCAGATTCAGATGGATGAACTTATTGCAGGCCTTGGTAAGAGCCATGGGCGTCTTGGATTCTCCCATTCCGATGACATACATGTTTTCCTCCCGCAGGCGCATGGCCAGACGGGTGAAGTCGCTGTCGCTGGTGACCAGACAAAAGCCGTCCACCTTGCCGGAATACAGGATGTCCATGGCATCAATGACCATGGCCATATCCGTAGCGTTTTTTCCGCTGGTATAGGCAAACTGCTGAACCGGCGTGATGGAATTTTCCAGCAGAATCTCCTCTTTCCAGCCGTTTGCCCTGTTGGACCAGTTCCCATAGATACGGCGGAAGGACGCGTACCCGTAATTTTCTATCTCATTAAAAATACTGGACGCGTACTTCGCGCTGATATTGTCCGAATCTATCAGAACCGCAAATTGTTTTTTTTCTTCAATAATCTCCATTTACACCCCTCGTTTCTCTATTCTCACGAACCGGATGGCTCCCCTGCCTTCCAGGTCTCGCTGGGCGGTACATTGAAGGTAATGCTGCTTCCGTCAGAGACAGCCGTGATGGTTCCTTCCTCATCTGTGCGGAACACCTGGACCCCCATTTCCCGGAGGCGGTTCAGCACCTCCGCGTGCGGATGGCCGTAGCTGTTTCCCTCTCCGCAGCTAATCACCACATAGTCAGGATTCACCCGCTCCAGAAAGGCCTCCGTATTGGCCGTTCTGCTGCCATGGTGAGCCGCCTTGAATACATCCGCGGACAAATCGATTCCGCTGTTCAGCATATCTGTTTCCGATTCTTCTTCCGCGTCCCCGGTAAAGAGAAACCGGTTCTCTCCATGCTCCAGCAGAATTCCCACAGAATAATCATTTGCGTTATCCCCGTAATCCCTGCACGGAGCCACAATCGTAAAGGCCGCTTCTCCCAGCTCATAGACTGTCCCCACCTGAGGCAGCGTAAGCTCCAGCCCCTTTTGATTCATCACATCGATGACTTCCTCATAGGTCTGGGTATCCTTCTCATAATCCGGCATAATTACCGTGCCGCAGTCAAAGGCCTCCATCACCACATCCAGGCCTCCGATATGATCCGCGTCCGGATGTGTTCCGATTACATAATCCAGATCATCTATGCCCTGGTACTCCAGATAATCCCGGACATCATCGCCCCAGCTGTTATTGCCGGCGTCAATCAGCATCGCGTCATCGCCGCAGCGGATCAGCGTGGCGTCTCCCTGTCCCACATCCAGAAAATGTACCTCCAGTGTGGAACCATCCTGAAATACGCCGGAAGCGGCAGCAGATATGTCTTCCGCTGCCGCATTCTCTGTTCTGCCGGAGTCCGCGCTGTTCTCCGCCAGCTGTTCCTGCAGAGGGTAAACCGCTGCCAGGCACAGGGCCAGCACAGCCAGAAACAGCTTCTTTCCCCGGCTCTTTCTCCGTCTTCTTCGTGCCATGCTCCTGCGCCCTTTTACTGAGCCAGCAGCTCATCTGCCAGCTGCTCCATGGCCTCACGGTTTTCCGGTTTCATGGTGGAACGGATTGTCACCATGGTATCGCATACCTGGATATTCTTCATTCCCTCCAGGTATCCCTTCATTACACGTCCCGCGGAAGGAGCCCAGGTTCCGTTTTCAATCAGGCCCACCTTACGGTTCTGGAATGCCTTGTATTTCAGATGAGTCAGGAAATCCTCCATGCAGAGGAACACACCGCCGTCATAGCTGGCTGCCGCAAGCACCAGTCTGTCATAACGGTAAGCCTCCGCGATGACAAGCGCCATGTCGTCACGTGCCAAATCATAGACCTTCACCGGAACATCCGTCTTTGCGCGCAGAATTTCCGCCATCTCCTCCGCGGCTTTTTTGGTGTTGCCATGGATGGACGCGCAGGCGATCACAATGCCCGGCTCCTCCGGACGATAACTGCTCCAGGTATCATAAAGGCCGATATAATAGCCCAGATTCTCTTTCAGCACAGGACCATGCAGCGGGCAGATCGTGGCGATATCAAGACCAGCGGCCTTTTTCAGAAGAGCCTGCACCTGAGCGCCGTATTTTCCGACGATATTGATGAAATAACGTCTTGCCTCGTCAGCCCAGGCTTCCTCCGTATCCAGCGCTCCGAACTTTCCGAAGCCGTCCGCGGAAAACAGAATCTTCTCAGATACCTCATACTCCACCATAACCTCCGGCCAGTGCACCATCGGAGCCATTACAAAGGCCAGCGTATGGGAACCAAGGCTTAAGGTATCGCCTTCCTTTACTGTCACGCAGCGGTCTGTCAGATCCAGATCAAAAAACTGGGGCAGAAACGCGAATACCTTTGAGTTGCTTACCAGCTTCATATCCGGATACTTTTCCGCTGCCTTCTGGATATTTCCCGCGTGATCCGGCTCCAGATGGGAAATGACCAGATAATCCGGTGTCCGGCCGCCCAGAGCCTCCTCCAGGTTGGCGAACCAGGCCTCTCCCGCTCTCGGATCCACCGTATCCATCACTGCCACCTTCTCATCCATAATCAGATAAGAATTGTAGGAAACGCCGTTCGGAACCACATACTGGCTCTCAAACAGATCGATGGTTTTATCGTCTGTACCTATATAATAGACGGAATCTGTTACTTTGCTATACATGTATCTTTTCCCTCCTGTATCGTATACTCTCCGGCTCCGGCCGTCAGTCTTTTTCTCCCGGAGCCTTCCATTATCCTATAAAATTGTACACAAGAATTTCTCCCATGGCAAGCCTTCTTTTAAATACATGAGAAAGTTTTTGCACATATGGCTCCTATTCGCAGCCGATTCAGACATGGAAACAGAACGGCAAATAGAACCATATATAGATGGAGAACTGTGTAAACAGCAAAAAACTTCAGCTGCGCTGCTCCATGGTTCTGAGTTCACCTCCTACCACATGCAGCATTGTCAGATAGCAGGCCAGGCCTCCCACAATATTGGTGACCGGCTCTGAAGCCAGGACGCCATAGATCCCCAGATTCCACAGATGGGGCAGAATCAGAATCAGCGGCACTCCCAGAATCACCTTCCGGAACAGCGAGAAAAAGACTGCCTGCTTCGCCTTCCCGAGACTTACGAAAATATTCTGTCCCGCGTACTGGAACGCCATAAAGACAAAGAGCGCAAAGTGGATCCGCAGGGAAATGATTCCCACCTCCAAAAGCTCTTTTTCTCCATTGAACAGCCGGATCAGCTGGCCGGGGAACAGCATCAGAATCAGCCAGCACAGCGCCGCAAAAGCCAGAGTCATCACAGTCACAAACCGGATTCCCTCCCTGACACGCTGATATTTTTTCGCGCCGTAATTATATCCAAGCACCGGCTGGGCTCCCTGGGTAAATCCCTGAAGGGGCATCTGCACCACCTCGCGGATGGAATAAATCACGGTCATGGCTCCCACATACAAATCTCCCCCGTAAAACTGCAGGGAAGCGTTGCAGAAAATCTGCACCAGACTGTTGGTCACAGACTGGGTAAAGCCGGACAGGCCCAGAGAAAGGATCTGGCGGATCAGTTCTGCCTGAGGCCGCAGAGAAGGCAGACGCAGCTTCAGAATCGCCTTCTTTCCCCGCAGAAACGCCAGAACCCAGGCCGCGGATACCATCTGGGAGAGAATCGTCGCCAGGGCCGCTCCTTCCACACCCCAGCCAAAGCCATAGATAAACACCGGATCCAGCACCAGGTTCAGGAGCGCTCCGATAACTACGGTCATCATACCTGTCCTGGCAAAGCCCTGGGACTGGATAAACGGATTCATGCCCAGGCCGATCATCACAAAAATATTTCCCGCCAGATAAATCTGCAGATATCCGTCCGCGTAAGAAATTGTCTGATCACTGGCTCCGAACAGGTATAAAAGAGGAGTCTTGAAAATATATCCCGCGGCAGTCAGCAGCACGCCGAGAATCAGCAGCAGAAGCAGTGAGTTTCCCATAATCTCTTCCGCTTTTTTCAGGTTTCCCCTTCCGCGCTCAATAGAACACAGAGGCGCTCCGCCGCTCCCGCACAGATTCGCGAACGCGTTGATAATCGTAATAAGAGGGAAGGCTACGCCTACTCCTGTAAGAGCCAGACGGCCATCCCCTTCCATATGTCCCAGGTATACCCGGTCCACAATATTATAGAGCACATTTACCAGCTGCGCCATGATCATGGGGAACGCAATCTTAAGAATGCTCCCTTTCATATCCCCGATTGTAAAATCATTCTTATTCTTTTCTTCTGTATTTTGCAGTATCTCTTTTCTCATAACACAAAAAAGCCTCCGCTCTGATTATAATACGAAATTCAGAGAATCGGAAGCTTTTTTATGTTTTGCTTATACTGCCTCGCGGGATCCTGTCAGACCGGATCCTGTTCCTCTGCCTGAGCAGCCTCCTGCTCCCCGTTCTCCGGCGCAGCCTTCACTGTCTCAAGCTTTTCCACCGGACGGTCCAGAACCTCCATAAATTCCTCGCCGGTAATGGTTTCCTTTTCATACAGGAATTTTGCGATCTCATGGAGCTTCAGAATATTGTCCGAAATCAGCTTTCTGGCTTTTTCATGCTCTGCTTTTACGACCTCCACAACCTTTCTGTCGATGAGAGAAGCTGTCTCTGCCGAGCAGGCCAGAGAAGTGTCACCGCCCAGATACTGATTGGTCACCGTCTCCATGGCTACCATATCAAATTCGTCGGACATACCGAACCGGGTAATCATAGCCCGGGCCAGCTTGGTAGCCTGTTCAATATCATTGGAAGCTCCCGTGGTCACGGAATGGAATACCACTTCCTCCGCCACACGGCCGCCGGTCAGGGTGGCAATCTTATTTTCAATCTCTTCCTTGGACATCAGGTTATGCTCGCCCTCATCCACCTGCATGGTATAGCCAAGGGCTCCCGAAGTACGGGGAATGATTGTAATCTTGTGCACCGGGGCAGAATGGGTCTGAAGAGCCGCCACCAGCGCGTGTCCCACCTCATGGTAAGCCACAATCAGTTTTTCCTTATTAGACAGAACCTTGTTCTTCTTCTGGTAGCCGGCGATAACTACCTCCACGCTTTCCTCCAGGTCGCTCTGCACCACGTACTTGCGTCCCTGGCGTACCGCCCGGAGCGCCGCCTCGTTGATCATATTGGCCAGCTCCGCGCCGGAAGCGCCCGCGGCCGCCCGGGCGATGGCATTGAAATCCACATTGTCGCCCATCTTTACCTTTTTGGCATGGACCTTCAGGATATCCTCCCGGCCCTTCAGATCAGGCAGCTCCACCGGCACTCTCCGGTCAAACCGTCCCGGACGGAGCAGCGCCGGGTCCAGAGAATCCGGCCGGTTGGTGGCCGCCAGAATCATGACGCCCTTCCGGCCGTCAAAGCCATCCATCTCAGTCAGCAGCTGGTTCAGCGTCTGCTCGCGCTCATCGTTGCCGCTGAAGCCCGCTCCGTCACGTTTCTTTCCTATGGTATCAATCTCATCAATGAATACGATACAGGGAGCCTTCTCATTGGCCTGCTGGAACAAATCCCGCACCTTGGCCGCGCCCATACCTACAAACATTTCCACAAACTCCGAACCGGAAATGGAGAAGAACGGCACATTTGCCTCTCCTGCCACCGCCTTGGCAAGCAGTGTCTTTCCTGTTCCCGGAGGGCCCACCAGCAGAGCGCCCTTAGGCATGGAAGCTCCGATCTCCGCGTACTTGGCCGGATTATGCAGGAAATCCACAATCTCCTGGAGGATTTCCTTCGCCTCATCCTCGCCTGCCACATCGGAAAAACGGATTCCGGTGGTGGACTCCACGTAGATCTTCGCGTTGCTCTTTCCGAAGGTCATGGCATTTCCCATGGCCCCTCCCATCTTCTTGTTCAGGCTGCGCATCATCAGCTGGCCAGCCGCGATCAGAATGATAAAGGGCACCAGAGACATCAGAAGGGACATCCAGGGTGATGCCTGCTCCACAATCTCCGTTCCGTAATGCTCCACTCCCGCGTCCTGAAGCCGCTGCAGCAGATCCGGGTCATTGAAGATACCCGTGGTATAATAGGTCACCGGATCCCCCGTATCGGAAAAGATAATCCGGTTCTCTTCCTGATCCAGCTGTACCTCCTTCACCTGCTTTTCATCCAGCATGGTCAGGAAGGTATCATATCCCACCTCATGCATGGTGGGCGTCAGCATTTTGGGAAAGAGAAACAGATTCAGCAGAATCATGATCAGTACGACAATCGCGTAATAAAAAATAACCGGTTTTTTGTTGTTTTTGACTTCTTTCATTCTTTTCTCCTGTGAATTTTCGGGCAGGCAGCCGCGCAGGCTGCCCGCCACTATGAAAAAAGTCTACCATTCCGGCTCATAAGATTCAATAAAGGATTTCTAAAAAATTCTAAAAATTCTATGGAACTGCCGCTTACAGACTTTCCTGCCGGATGCTGTCTATAATGTTTTCGTGCTTCATCCTGGCCCGGGCATACAGCATGGTGGCAAATACCACCGCAAAGACGCTGAACACCGCAATCACAATGCTGGCTGCCGGCACATAAAAGGATGTGTCCATACTGCTCTGCACCACCCGGTAAATCTCCCAGGTCACAAGCAGGGAAACCGGAATTCCGTACAGCAGGGCCTTTAGCCCGTAAAGCAGGCATTCATAGCTCAGCATCCGGTTCATTTCCTTCGGCGTCATGCCCACAGAGGACAGCACCGCAAATTCTCTGCGCCGCAGCAGAAAGCCCGTGGAAATGGTATTAAACACATTGGCCGCCGCGATGAGAGAAATCAGAGTGATAAATCCATAGGAAAAGACATCTACGGTCAGAAGCATATTTTTCTCCACATTGATGCTCTGCCGCTCGTCAATCACAAACGCATGGGCTCTGCCCTCTTTATACTTTTCATTCACCAGATTCTGGATGCGCTCTGCCACTGCCTGATGATCCGCCGCCTGCAGGTACAGGGTTCTCTGCACCAGGCTTGTGTCCTCCAGCTCTCCGGCCGCTTTCCGGAAGCCGCTCTCCGGCATAATCAGATAAAGTCCGGAATAACCCGCGAGAAGATTCATGGGGCCCTTCTCTGCAAAGGCGTCTACCTGAACAGCCGCCTTTTTCTGATAATCCTCCTCCGGAACATCCTCTTCCGAACCGCCGGCTTCCACTGCCGCATCCATGGCTTTGCTCCATTCCCCGGTGTCCGTCAGAAGAAGAGTCATCTCCACTGCCTTTTTCTTCATCAGTCCATAGCTCCGGTATTTTCCCTGCTCCGAATCATAGCCCCGGGTCCGATCATAGAGTACAGCCCCTGGCAGTTCTTCCGCCGCCGTTTTCCGGGACGCCCCGTTTTCCCGGCTGCCGTCTTTGGATGGCTGAAGAGCTCCCGGCTCCGAAAGCCAGGCCTTATAGTCTTCATCCTTCAGCACCAGAACACTGGCAGACAGCTTCACCTGTCCTCCGTCTCCGGCATTTTCGCGGCCGTCCCCGCTGCGGTCCGCTTCCAATCTGTCTTCCGTGGCCGGAGACGAAGTGTCCGGCACATATAAAGCCCTTCCTTCCTCTGTCAAATCCGCCATATCCACCAGGACTTCCCCATAGCACCAGCCTGCGTCCAGCGCCCGGCTCACCCCATCCATTCCAGTGATCTCGCCGGCCAGGCCTTTCATCTCCTCCTCCAGATAAACCGTAATATCATAATCCGGCAGATCATTCACATCCATTACGCTTCTGCGCACATAGGAGGAAAAAGAACTGGCTGAGATAAAGAGCACAATACTGATAAACAAGGAAAAGATCGTGACACGGTACTGCCTCTTCTCCCGCGAAAAATGCTTGCCCGCCACCAGAGCCGGAAGCCCGAACAGACGGTAAGACAGCCCTTTGCGCCCGGAAGCCCTTCCCGGAAAGATCCGGATACGCTTCTGGCGCTTCTTCACATCCTTCACCTGGCGGATGGCTTCCATGGGCGGAATTTTGGCCGCTCTTCCAGCCGGAATCCAGGCAGAAACCAGTACCGTCACCAGCGCGGTCAGAGCCGCGGTGATCACAGCAGGCCAGGACACATGGAGACTCATCACCACCGTATTGCCGGACAGAAGATACGTAAAATACCGGCCGGTAAAATGGAGCGTCACGCCGATTCCCAGAATACCGGCTGCGATTCCCAGCGGAATACCGATACTGCCCAGAAGAAACGCTTCCCGGAAAACCATGCCTTTCAGCTGCTTCGGCGTGGCACCCACGGATGCCAGGAGGCCGAACTGCTTCGTGCGGTCGCTGACCGAAATCGCAAAGGAATTATATACCAGAGAAATGCCTCCTGCCATAATAATAGCAGTCAGAATCGCTCCCAGTCCATACAGCATCCGCATATAGGGCCCGTTTTCCGAGGTTCCCATATAGCGGAGAAGCTCCGAATTGAATGTGGCTCCGCAGCCGGACAGTTTTTCCTCCGTAAAACGGTAGATATCCGAGGCATGCGCAGTACGGTAAAAGCAGGTATAGGAAGCATCTGCCGGAGGCTCCTCATCCATTACAGTCAGCGCGTAAAAAGCCGGATTGCTTAAAGGTTTCATAAATTCCGGCGTCTGAATCACGCCCACCACCGTATATTCTCTCGTCTCCTCCGGAACAAATTCTTCCGCAATCCGAATCGTTCCGTCCGGCTCATCCATATAAATCAGGGGATTTCCCGGCCCCAGCCGTTCTCCGTTCAGTGTCCGCTCCCCCAGATTCAGAGTCAGCGTACCGCCCGCCTTGACATCGAGAAACCCCCAGTTGACTGCTCTGTCGGAAACCACAAGTTCCCGGCTGTTTTCCGGCATCCGCCCTTCCGTGAGTACCACAGGCATCATATCCGTAAAGCCCTCTCCCAGGCCGGCCACATAGAGATAAGGCATCCGGTAACTGTTCAGTTCCTCCTCGCTGAGATTGTCAAATCTGGCGTATCCCAGCTCCTGCCAGACCGCAAGGCCTGCCGTCCGTCTGTCCTGTGAGAGCTCCGAAACCCTTTCTCCCGGGACCTCAAAGGCCGCTCCGTACCAGTTGCCCTCCTCCGTAATGGCTACCCGGATCATGTACTGCTGAAGACTGGAGATAAAAGCAGTCACTGCCGTCAGCATGGCTGTGGCCAGCAGAATTCCCACAATCGTAACCAGGGTCCGGGTTCGGTTTTTTTTCAGCGTCTTCAGTGTCACATTGGTAAATACGTTTTTCATCGGCGGATCACCTCGTCTCTGGCGATTCTGCCGTCCTCGATGGAGATAATCCGATCCGCCTGCAGGGCCAGATTTTCATCATGGGTAATCATAATCAGCGTCTGACCGAATTTCCGGTTGGACAGCTTCAAAAGCTCCATGATCTCCTGGCTGTTTTTCGAATCCAGGTTGCCTGTGGGCTCATCGGCCAGTACAATAGCCGGAGCATTCATCAAGGCCCTGCCGATGGACACTCTCTGCTGCTGGCCGCCGGAAAGCTGATTGGGAAGATGCTTCCTGCGGTCTGAAAGGTTCAGAAGAGAAAGAAGCTCCTCAAGCCGTTCCTGATTGACCGGGCGGGAATCCATCAGCACCGGAAGCGTAATGTTTTCCTCCACATCCAGCACGGGAATCAGATTGTAGAACTGATAAATCAGACCCACCTCCCGCCGCCGGAAGATGGCAAGCTGCTCCTCATTCTGGCTGTAAATATCTTTTCCATCCAGATAGACCTTGCCGGATGTGGGCCGGTCCACGCCTCCCAGGATATGAAGGAGCGTGGATTTTCCCGATCCGGACGGCCCGATGATCGCCACAAACTCCCCCTGCTGAATATAGAAAGACACATCGTCCAGCGCGCGTACCTCATTTTCCCCTGAGCCGTAAATCTTCGATAAATGTTCTGCCTTTAATACGTCCATACTGCTCCTCTCCGGGAATTTTCCCAAAATATCTCTGCTGACGCAGCTGGAGAATTCCCTCTGTCTGAATCTTTTCTTCAGTATAGCAGGAGCGGGTGACGCTTCCGTGACTGGAGTATTACAAATCTGTCACTTTCCCTTTTCCGGCGCCCCGGGCCGCTGTCCCGGAAATCCATACGCTTTCCCGGAAGACCGCCCTAGACGACTCCCTTATAAAACCGAAGGATAAACCGGGCTCCGCCCTCCGGGCGGTTTTCCGCCTTAATCGTCCCGTTCTGGGCATTCACAATCATGCGCGCAAGGGCAAGACCGATTCCCACGCCTGTGCCAAATGACTGCTTGCCTCTGTAAAACCGCTCAAAAAGATGGGGCAGATCCTCCGGAGCGATTCCAGGCCCGCTGTCCTCTATCATAAACTCTGTATACAGATTATTTTCCCGCGTTTCCACCCGGAGCATGCCGCCCTCTCCCGCATGCTCCAGGCAGTTTTTCACCACGTTTCCGAGAGCCTCCGCGCTCCAGTCCGCATCCCCCTGAAAGCCTGCTCCCTCCTGAAGGGAAAGTTCCACAGTCTGCCCCCGGATCTCCATGGGAATGCCAAAGGGTTCCAGTGCTGTGCGCACCAGCCCCGACGCGTCCACACGCTCTTTTGCGAAGACTGCTGTTCCCGCGTCAATCCGCGCGATTTTCAGCAGAGCCTCCACCAGCCAGGCGATGCGTTCCTGCAGCTGGCCCGCCTCATAGACCAGGCGCCTCCTCTCCTGCTCATCTCCCTCTCCTGCCAGTCTTGCCAGCACAAGATTCAGGGAGGTAAGCGGAGTGCGGAGCTGATGAGAGATGTCCGCCAGCGAATCGCTCAAATACACTTTTTCCTTCTGCAGACGCGCGGACTGCTCCTGAAGCCTGGAAATCAGTTTTTCCAGCTCATTTGCCAGAATCGCCAGCTCTCCCTCCTGATACTGCTTCAGATCCAGTGACCGCTCCCCATGCAGAAGCCTGTCCGCCTCCGCGGCCAGCTCCTCCAGCCGGCAGTATCTCCTGCTGGTAAAAACCGTCCATCCAAGAATCAAAGCCAGACCGGCCGCTCCCAGAACAGCCGCGCAGGCCGGCTCTCCGGGCAGAAAAAACAGCGCCAGGATCACTGCCGCCGCCCAGAACAGCAGCGAAAATGCAAGCTGCCGTTTCAATTCCGGATTCCGAAAAAAACGCACCTCTATCCCCTCCCATCTCGTTTCACTCTTCCATTTTTCATTTTTCTATTCCCCAAGCTTATAGCCGAGACCGCGCACCGTCCGGATAATCGTCGGGTTCTGGGGATCCGTCTCGATCTTTTCCCTCAGCCGCTTGATATAGACCGTCAGCGTATTGTCATTTACAAACTCCCCGGCCGCGTCCCAGATCTCTTCCAGAAGCTTCCCTCTGGACAGGACCATTCCCTTATGATTCAGGAAAAACAGAAGCAGCCTGTATTCCAGCGCTGTCAGAAGACAGTCCTGCCCGTTTTTCGTGACAGCAGCGCGCACAGTATCCACCCGCAGATCCTCAATCTCCAGCACTGCCTGGCTCTTTCCGCAGCGGCGCAGCACGCTGCGAATCCGGGATACCAGCTCCCGGGGCCGGAAAGGCTTGCTTATATAGTCCTCTGCTCCCAGCTCCAGACCGGTGACGACACTGAACTCGTCTCCGGAAGCCGTCAGGAAAATCACGGGAATGTCCGAAACCGCCTTCACCGCCGAGCAGACAGAAAAACCATTGCCGTTTTTCAGGGACACATCCAGAAGGAGCAGGTCAAAATTTTCTTCCTCCACAGCCCGGAGAGCCTCCTGCTGTCCTTCCTCTGCCCGGACCTGAAATCCTTCCGCCCGGAGCACCGCGCTTAAATTTTCTATGATATCCTTGTCGTCTTCGACCAGTAATATTTTTGACATTCTGTGTTCTCCTCTATCTGTTTTCTTTACGATAACATAAACCGATCTGTTGTGCAACGGCCTTACGCGGCAGCCCCAGCCGCCGCTCAGGGCTATACCTGACTTAATATGAAAATTTAAAATAAAGTTCTTGAATTTTACTTTATTTGGTAGATCTATCCATGTTTTTCAGGTATAATAAAGCAAAACCACAGAGCCAGCATCAAGGGCTCCGGAATTATTTTAACCAAAGAGGAGGCTTCTTTTATGAAATGGTACCAAAAAACCGGCTGGATCGCAGTATTTCTCATTTTGTTCTTTCCGCTGGGATGTTTTCTTATGTGGAAATATCGTCCCCAATGGAGTAAATGGATAAAATGGCCCGTATCCATCATTCTGGGCATCTGGTTTCTGTCCATTGCAGCCCAGTCCCTGACACCGGCTGGAATCTCAAACACTGCTCAGCTTTCCGAGACACAGGCTCTTCTGGAGCAGCGGGAATCAGAACTGGCGGAAGCAAAAGCACTTCTGGAAGAATCACAGCAGACTCTCACACTGACTCAGGAGGAACTGACTGACACCCAGGATAAACTGGCTCAGACTCAGGAGGAACTGGCCGAAGTCCAGGAACAGCTGGCTCAGACCCAGGGCGAGCTGGCCGACACCCAGGACAAACTGGAACAGGCTGAGAGCACACCGGAGGAAGCTCAGAATTCTCCTTCCCGCACCGGCTCTTCAGACACACAGGCCTCAGATTCTGCTCCGGATTCCTCTTCCTCTGCTTCTGCAGACTCAGGAATTACAAATTCCCAGACAGTACTGGTTACCAGAACAGGCAGCAAATATCATAATCATAAATGTGGAAACGGAACTTATTACGAAGCCACTCTCGATGAGGCTCTCGCAAGAGGACTGACTCCCTGCGAAAAATGCTATTAGTAAAAACAGGGCGTTCTGAAACTCCATTCAGAACGCCCTGAAAATATAATTTTTTATTTCTTTTCTCTCCGTTTTCCGGTCATGGACTCTACCGTAAGCTTCAGCACCCGTGTATTGGGAACCACATCCTCGTTGTAATGGAAACCGGCAGGAACCGGGTAATGCTCCATCAAAGCATCCAAAGCTTCTTTTTTCTGCTCCTCCGGCACATCCTCCACCACACCAAATCCTATGACGCTCTCATAGCACATGGTGCAGTTTCCTCTTTCCATATCTGTGAAAAGCATATGGCCGCAGTCCATTTCAAAACATACCTTGTTATTTCTGGACAGAAGATCGTATTTCATGCCCCTCTGGGCTCCATGAAAATACAGAGTCACCTGCTGTCCATCCACGGTCATGCCGAAATTCAGCGGTATCATATAAGGATACTCACTGCCCTGCATGGCAATCCGGCAGACATCACATTTTTTCATGACTTCCAGGATTTCATCAAAATCCCGAATCTCTCTGTCATTTCTTCTCATTACTGCTCATCTTCCTTTTTCTCAGGCTTTGATATCTTGCCCATGAGCATAACCAGCAGTGTCAGGATGGCGATAACCACAAAGATTCCCACCATGCCTTTTACCATAATTTCCAGCGAAATCAGAAAATTTTCCAACATTTTCGCTCACCTCCTACAGATAGGCAGCCACAAGGCTGATAACAAGTCCTCCTGCGATAACAGAAGCAATCTGGCCAGACACATTCGCTCCGATGGCATGCATCAGAATTACATTAGTCGGATCCTCTTCCATAGCCATCTTCTGTACCACACGGGCGGACATCGGGAAAGCGGAAATTCCCGCAGCGCCGATCATCGGGTTCACTTTCTTTTTACGGAAAAGATTCATAAACTTCGCCAGAAGGACACCGCCAATGCTGTCAAAGATAAACGCAACCAGTCCCAGCAGCATAATCAGAAGTGTATCCCAGTTTACGAAAGCTTCCGCGCGCATGCTGAAGGAAATCGTAATTCCCAGCAGAAGAGTGATCAGATTTGCCAGAACATTCTGCGCCGTGTCGGACAGATTTCCCAGCACGCCGCACTCACGCAGCAGATTTCCAAACATCAGGAAGCCTACCAGCGCTACTGACTGGGGAGACACAAGGCCTACCAGGAATGTAACAAGAATCGGAAACGCAATTTTCATCTTCTGAGAAACGGTACCCGGAGTATACTCCATATGAATCCGGCGTTCTTTCTTTGTGGTAACCAGCCGAATCGCAAAAGGCTGCACAATCGGAACCAGCGCCATATAAGAATAAGCCGCTACCGCAATCGGTCCCACATAATTGGAATGCAGCACCTGAGATACCAGAATTGAAGTCGGTCCGTCAGCAGCTCCGATAATACCGATGGAAGCCGCGTCCTTCAGATCAAAGCCCAGAAGCACAGCTACACAGATGGCAAAGAAAATACCGAACTGCGCGCCTGCGCCGAACAGAAACATGGACGGCATAGACAGAAGCGGTCCGAAATCAATCATTGCTCCGATACCGATAAACAGCAGAATCGGCAGCGCCTCAGACGCGTTAATGCCCACATTAAACAGCCACTCAATAATACCGTTTACTACACCGATTCCTTCCATCTGCTGATTGATGACACCAGACAGCGGAAGGTTCACCAGAATCGCTCCGAATCCCATCGGAAGCAGAAGTGCAGGCTCATAGTCCTTCTTAATCGCCAGATAGATCAGCACAACGCCTACCACATACATTACGGCCTGCTGCCAGGTGATGGACAAAAGCCCCTCCCATAGAAATTCCATTTCCTTTCCTCCTTATCGTCTACACAAATCGAGACTTCTGACAACTTCGCCAAAAGTCTCTATTTTTCTACGAAAAATGATAGCATATTTGCCCTGTCGTGTCAATTCATTTGCAAATTTCCGGCAGTATTTCATCCCATATATCCGATAGCCTTCCATTCTCAGACTCCTTCGCAGTCAAATGGCGGGATAAAGCTTTCTTCCGCCGTCTTTCCCTCCTGAATAAACCCGTTTTCCACACCAAGCTCCAACGCAAAGTCCAAAAGCTTTTCATATTCCCGTTTTGTCACCCTGCGGTTCAGTTCCGGCCACCGTTCCATACCCGGCATGGGCGTATACTGGTTCATGAGACTTAAGTACACCTGATTTCCATAAATTTCATGTACATATTTCACCACCGCCTCCGCGTTTTTCAGATGTCCCGGAAGCAGAAGATGCCGGACAATCACCCCGCGCCTCATCATTCCGGCTTCATCAAAAAATGCTTCCGGCTGCTGGCAGACCATTTCCGCAAGAGCCGCCTTTGCCACATCCGGATAATCGGGAGCATGGGAATACCGGGCCGCTGTCTCGGACTCCATATATTTAAAATCTGTCAAATAAACGTCTGCTATTCCTTCCAGCAGTTTCAAAGTTTCCACGCTCTCATATCCGCTGCAGTTATACACAATCGGAAGCGCCAGTCCTTTTTCCCGGGCATTCCCCACTGCCTGAACAATCTGCGGCGTATAATGAGTCGGTGTTACCAGATTGATATTTGCCGCTCCTTTTGCCTGAAGCTCCAGAAAGATTTCCGAAAGCCGCTCCTCCGTAATCTCCCTGCCGGCCCCCGCCCGGGCAATATCCCGGTTCTGACAATACACGCAGCGCAGAGGACAGCCGCCAAAAAAGACAGTTCCTGAGCCCTTGTCTCCCGAAATGCAGGGTTCTTCCCACATATGAAGGGCCGCCCTGGCAACTCTGACCGTTTTTCCTGATACCCCGCAGTACCCTTTCTGGCCTGCGGCGCGGTCGACGCCGCAGGCGCGGGGACATAATTTGCATGATGGCATTATTTTTCCTCTGTTATCTGTATTTTTACTTTAACAGGATTATTAACAATCCTGTTCATTCTCTCCTCACCGGCACCCGAATCACCGTCCTCAGCCTCTCTGGCTTACACCGCCTCGCATCGCTTAAATAAATCTCATGGTGCCTCCGCTTCTCTGAAAAATCAGAAGCCAATCCATTCTCTTCCATAAACCGGCTCATTGCCTCAAGCGTCGCCGGTTCCTCATCATAAGAACCGACATGCATACACTGAACGCAGAGTCCTTCCTCCCAGGACAGAAATTCCACCTGCGAAAAATCCTGCTGCTTTTTCCGCGCCGCTTCCTGGCGTGCCCATTCAAAGTCTGCCTCAGTCACAAAATCCGGAAGACGGATCAGGGACACCCACTGGAACAGATCCTTGCGGCTGTAATCGATGCCTTCCCGGCCCTCCTGCCACCAAAGCCCTTCCAGCGGAGGCACCACATAGTCGAAATAGCCTTCCATCTGGTGATCGCCAAGCTTACTCATCTTGATCGTAAATGCAAGTCCATACAGGAGCCCTATCGCTTCTTTATAAGCTCCGCCTTCTTCATTGGGATCTCCCTGGCCGCGCACGGCGGCAAAATTCATGACGGGAACGGTTACCAGTCCCGGTTTATTTTTGGGCAGATAAAATTCTTTATATTCCTTCTTATAATCAAATGCCATGTTCTCTGCGTTCCTCCTGTATAGTTTATTTTTTCGTCTGGTTTCCCGGCCCAAAAACAAAAAAAGCTGTTTCCGGCCCATTTCCATTTACAGATATTCTAGCATAGAGAACACGACAGCTGTATGTCATGTATCCAGATGCTTCCTTCGAATTTTTTCTCCAAACTGCGCCAATTCACGCCGAAGCTCCTCCGGCTCCAGAAGCTCTGCTCCTCCCCCAAAAGAAGCTATCCAGCCCACAATGCTGGTTTTATCGGTAAACCCAAAGGTAAACAGAAGCGATCCGTCTTCCTGTACCTGAAAGCTGTCCACTCCATATTCTTCAATCAAACGCCACTTATATTCCGGTTCAATTCTTGCCTTCACCTGAAATACAATGGGAAATACTTTCTCCTGCGACAGATCCGGCAGCGGAACCGGCCGTTTCTCGAAAGGGCCTGCAGCAGCAAGATTCGTTATCCGGTTCAGCTTAAAAAGCCGGAAATCCTCTCTTGTCCGGCACCAGCCCCACAGATACCAGCCCGCCCACTGGAAAACCAAATGATACGGCTCCACAAGACGGCGGGTCTCGCCGGAAGGAGCGTGATAAGAAAAGGATACCAGACGGCCCTGTTCTATAGCCCCATGAAGCAGTTCTATCTTCGGAGCCAGGGCAGCCTTATACCAGGAAGAAAGATCTATCAGGATATGCGGATCTCCGGACAGCAGATCCGAAGCCCCCGGAAGCAGTTTTTCCATAAGCTGAGCATAGCGGCCTGTCCCGCTGACGCTGTCCAGGCTCCGCAGGCCCGCCAGAATCGCCTGCATGTCAGAGGATGTAAGCAGAGTCCGGTCAATCTTATAACCTTCCATAATAGAAATGCCGCCTCCTGCTCCTCTGGCCGTTACGATAGGAATCCCTGCCATGCAGAGCCGTTCAATATCACGGTTAATGGTTCTCCGGGACACCTCAAATTTCTCCGCAAGCCAGGGCGCAGTTACTTTCTCCTGCTGAAGGAGCACAGCCAGGATCCCTACCATCCGATCAAGCTTCATCATCTCTCTCCAGATATCTGACCGGGACCTGCTTTGTCAGCCAGACGCCGTTTACCGAGCGATAAAACAAAAAACCATCCGCCTGCATCTGGCCTGTCCGCACCCTGTAAATGACAGGCCTGCCATGCCTGGCGCCTACGATACGGGCGGTTTCCCTGTCTGAAGACAGATGCACATACAGTCTGCTTTTGGGAACCAGTCCTTCCTTTTCTATGGAAGCCACATACTTCTCCCCTGTACCGTGCCACAGATATTCCGGCGGCTCCACAAGAGGCAGTTCCACGTCCACGGGAATTTTCTCTAAATCTGTTCTTCTCAAATCCTTCATACCTGTCCCTGTTCTTTCCTTTTCTCCTGGCTCAGAAACGCTTCCGCGTGTTCCAGAAAGCTTTCCAGCGCCTCTTTTTGAACATAGGGAGCATCCTCCCACTCCATAAGCATTTGTTCATACAGCTCCTCGGAGAACTCCGATTCCTTCCAATAAAAGCCCAGAACCGCCATCTGTTCCTCTCTTCCATTCTGCATAATCTCCTTCAGGACAAAAAATAGTTCTTTTTCCGCGTTCCATTCCAGGTCATAAAAGATTCTGGCTGTGACGCCCAGCATTTCACCTGCTTTTTCAGTGATCGTCCCTTTCACGTCCCCGGTCCACATATCCCAATGGTAAATTTCCACAGTTTCATCATACTCATCTTCCAGCTGGTCCAGGGTCTGGGCGTACCGTTTGTAATCCGAATATTTCCCTACTGCATACAAAAGACGTTCCCGCGTCTGTGCCAGCTTTTTTTCATCCATCCTGTTCTTCCTCCCATTCAGCTCTCAGACATATATCCCGCAAAAGCTCTGTCAGGACATCATACATTCCAATCTCCTTAAGGAAACTGTCATCCAGGCTGTCTGCCTTTATTTCTCCGCTGTCTTCCTGAAGGTGCCCTTTTTCTTTCAGACCGGCCATCTGTTCCTTTGAAAGCTGCGGAAATATCTGATCCATCAGATCACAGCCGTCCAGAATCCCTCTGACCGACAGATAATTGTCCATGGACATAGAAGACACATACAGAGCGCCGTCATCCTCTGCTGTAAGCTTTAGATTCAATTCCTCCAGCAGCGCATGGACGCTTTCCTGCTCTGACGGACGGCAGATTTTCTCCCACAGGCTGGCAGCCAGAGGATTGAGCAAATCCTGGCAGAAAGCGTCCGGCTCCTTCTCCAGGAAAACGGACAAAAAGAGGGATTCCGCTTCTGGACTGTACCTGATCCAATATTTTCCCAGTTCTTCCATCCGTTCTGCCCACGGAATCCGGGGCTGTTCGGCAGGCTTTTGAAAAAAATCTATGCCGTAAAAACTCTGAAACAGCCTCGTCCGCTCTTCCTTTGGAAGTTCCCAGAGCTCTTTCATAAACACACACAGGACAAACGCCCTATTGGTCAGATGCCAATAGTTCCAGCGCTTTGCAAAGATTTTACGCTGTACCAGCGCCTGTCTTTTTTCCTCCTGCCACTCCCAGAAATCCGGCAGAACACCGGAAAGCTCTTTCTCCGACCAGAGCCCTTCTCTGTGAGTCTCAATATCAAGACTGAAAAATATTTCCCGCATCTCCCGTTCTGTCAGTCCGCTGCCATCCTTTATGTAATCATAAACCTGCCGGGCAGCTGCCAGAAGATTTTCCGCAGGTTCCCCGGTCTTTGCCAGATCCGAAAGGAATTCCAGAGAATCTCTGTCCCAAAGGAACAGATCCCAAAACGCGTTTCCCTCTTCCAAAACCTTTTGGAGAATGGCATGTACCTGAGCAGACAGAGCCGCCTCCGCAATCCACTCTTCCGGGTCTTCCATTTTCCCCGGACACAGTTCTCTCAAATAGCCTTCCCGAAACTCGTTTTTCACCTGTCGGACTGTCATCAGCAAGCCGTCCCCTTCGTCACTGCTTTCTCCCGATTCCTCCTCTTCTGATTCCAAAGGCATCCAGGATTCATACCTGTTAATCCGTGCTGTATCTTCCTCATTCTTCTGGATGCCGAAACAAATCAAAGCGTCCTCAAAATTTATAAGCGCATAGGAGAAATCTTCTTCATCCTGCCGGCCAGCAGCCAGGCACATTTCCGCATAATAATATGTCCTCAGATACTCTCCCAGTCTTTTTATGTTTTCCGACTTGTACGCTGTCCATTGTCCATCCCAGGCATTTTCCAGCTCTTCATCATCCAGGGGCAGCCGCAGCCGCATCAGGCAGTCCAGATATTCCTCCAGAAGCTCTTCTCCATCCGCACACAGGCCTTCCCTCACTGCTGATGCAGCGGCCTTCGGAAACAATGCCATGTCTGTCTCCAGCAAAACTTCCGCATTTCTTTTCATCGTCCGGCGCGCGGTATCCAGTTTTGCCTGCATAAATGCTTCCAGCGTACCGCAGCTTTCTTTCCGGTACAGGGAAATCAGCTGAAGGCTGCGCCCTATTCTGCTGATACTTCCAGCCGCCCTTTGGAAATAGGCATCTCCGCCCTTTCTCTCAGCCTTCCGATAAGTCCGGAAAAAATCAATATTGTCCGTATCCGCCAGCTCTATGGCCCGGTTCATGACCCGCGCGTACAGATCTGCCGGGCAGCGGATCTGTCCCAGAATCTGCAGATATTCCAGGCTCTGCTCAAAATACAGGCAGCTCTGGTACAGAATGTCTCTGCACTGTTCCAGATTTTCCGCTATATAACCCTGAATAAAATCTTTGACAGACGGATTCTGATAGGAAACCGTCATCAGCCCCTTCTCAATCCCGCTGTAATCCTCGGTGCGGATGACGATTTTTTCCAGTTCCATAATAACGCTGCCGAACTCTTTCCGCTCCAGTTTCCGGTCATCCTCCGCCAGAAATCAGACGTGGAATATAGTTATGTGAATAAATCACTTCTTCTCCCGCGCTGCTCATGGCCTGCAGCTGGTTCCAGGTAAGAGAAGAATTCTTCAAATGCCCCAGGTAAATCCGGAGTCTGTCTGCTTTTCCGTACTCCTCCATTCGGAAATCTATTTTGTGCTGCTCCACAAACCTGCGGAAATCCTCATTCTGCTCCAGTCCCTGTTCCAAAATATACTCTCTCGTGGTAATAATCAGAACAGTATCCTTTTTCTTCTGGATATATTCAATAAAACTCAGCAGCTCCCGGGTCTGAGCCCTGTCTGAAAAGCCATCGAGTCTGCAGCTTCCCCAGAAATCGTCAAAAATCAGGACCTTTTTCCCCGGCAGTCCCAGAGATGCATGCAGGTTTTCCATATTGGAAATATACAGATAATGGGAAAATCCGCACCGGGCACAGAAATAAAGCCCCAGCTGCTCTGCCAGCGTGGTCTTGCCCACACCCGGCGCGCCGGATATGATCAGCGCCCGGTTTGTCCGAAGCTTTTTGAGTGCCCGGATATATACATCTGTTTCCACAAAGACCCGGGCTTTTTCCACGGCGTCATCCCAGCTAATCTCTGAACGGCTTACCATGGAACCGTTTACAGCCTCAAACAATACCTCTTTCAGCGCGTCTGCATTCTGTATCCAGAGTTTCAGATAGTTTCCCAGGACTTTCTGATAAACTTCAGGCTCCCTGGCAAGATAATTATTCAAATCGGCAGCAAACACAATATCCTCATTACGCAGCACATAAGGAGAGAGTATTTCCCTGATTTTATCTTTTGTTCCGGGTTTTCCGTCCGTGGAAAACACGAGAATATACCTGTCCACCCGGGGAAGCCTGTCCAGCTTTTCCTTTTCTTTTCTGGCCGCATTCAGCATTCCGTCCCGTATCCGCTTTGCCTGAAAAATAACAGTATAGCCGTCCTCCCTCACATACCTTCCATCGATCCCGCCATCCCCGCTTTCTGCGAAGGTCTCCAGATATATATTTTCCCTGGCCTGTATCATGTCCCGGGCGAATTTCTGAAACTCCGCCGGTTCCAGCCAGCTGTGAAAATCATAAGTGATCATACCTTGTTCTCCTGTAAAACTCCCCTGTCTCCGCCTTAAAACACCGCATTTCCCCGCAGCAAATCCTTCACCAGCGCAAAGGCCTCCCGCGTCATATAGTGGGGCCTCATGAAGAGCTCTGTGGGAGCCGGAATGCCCTCTGCCCGGATTCCCTGGGCTTTCGCGATATGCACAGCCCGGAAAATATGAAAATCATTGGACACAATGCCAATGGATGGTTCTTCCCCTTCCATAAGGGCCCTGCTGAACCGGATATTCTGCACCGTATTCACTGACTCCTCTTCTTTCACGATACGCTCCGGAGCAATTCCCGCCTCCGCCAGATATTCGGCCATGGCCTCCGCCTCCGTAATATCTTCTCCTGAGCCCTGGCCCCCGGACACAATGGCCACAGTCTGAGGATTTTCCTCCAGATATTCTGCAGCCCTGTCAAGACGCTGCTTCAGCGCGCGGCTCACCTTTGTCCCCTTTACCTGAGCCCCCAGAACAATCAGATAATCACAGGTGGAGTGTTCTCCCCGGGCCATACCGCTGACGATGCAGCCCTCTGCTGCCAGAAACACCAGAATGCCCAGTGCCAGCAGCACACCGGCCGTGCACCGGAGTCCTCCGGGAATGCGCAGAAAAGCCGCCTGCAGGGAAGGTACCCTGCAGACGGCCAGACCCAGCCAGCACACAGCGCCCAGGCCCAGCCAGAACCAGGAAAAAGACGCGTGCACGCCGGCATATGACAAAATTCCAAAATAATAGACGGTAAAAATAATACCCAAAATCAGAAACAGCTTACTCATGCATTTCTTCCGCAGCATTTTTTATACTTCTTTCCGCTTCCGCAGGGGCAGGGATCGTTTCTTCCGATCTTCGGTCCTTTCACGATCGTGCCGGATTTCTTCTGCTCCAGATACAGCTCTTTCTGCTTCTCCTTGGAGAAAATCTTATCCCACTGGGGAAGCTCATAGAGCCAGTCCGCCTTTGCGTCAACCATGTTTTTGTAAAGCTTTTCTTTGTCAAATTTCAGAGAAACGACGGTGTCCTCTTCCATCTCCTCAATGGGATTCGGCTCTACCAGGCTGTCATTGATGCCATCCAGGAAGCCTGTCATGGTCATCACGTCCTGACCGTACTTTTCAGCCAGCTCCTTGACAGTACCCTTTACCTCTGTATCCGGGTCCTCCAGAAGCTGCTCATAAATGCCCTTCTCTATATTGAAATATTTCGCCCAGAATCTCTGAATATCTCCCTTATTTGCCTTTTCATCGTAGGCCATGTCGCGCCACTGCTTCAGTAATGCCATTTCTTTCTCTCCATCCTTCGCTTTTCTTGCTTTTTCAGGGTTTTTCTGCCCTGTACATGCCCCTAATGTTACCATCTGAGGGCGTATTTGTCAATCTTTCCCGCAGAAACGCCGCCCTTAAGACAGCCCCGCTTCAGGGCTGCGCTCTGCCGGCTCCCGCGTCTTCCGGCTTATTTCAGGAAGCCGCTTACGATCTGCTCTTCTGCCTCTTTTTCTGTCAGGCCCAGAGTCATCAGCTTAATCAGCTGCTCTCCGGCAATCTTTCCGATGGCAGCCTCATGAATCAGGCTTGCGTCCAGGTTGTTCGCGTCCAGGGACGGGACTGCCACCACATGGCCCTCATCCATCAGAATCGCGTCGCACTCCGTATGTCCATAGCATTTATTGTTTCCGCAGATCTTGGAATTGAATACCTGGCGGGATGATCCCTTGGCCACGGAACGGGACACCACGTTCGCATTGGAGTCCACACCGTTCAGATCCACCTGGAAATTGGTCTCCGCGTACTGTTTGCCGTGGGTCATGATTTTCTCCTTGATAATCAGAGTCGCCCCATCGCCCAGCTCCGCGTTTGTGTCACGAATGGTGGAATCCACGCCTTTGATCTGGGTGGTCTCCATTTCCATGTAGCTGTCCGGCTCCATATAAATCACGGTGGTCGGATTCAGAATCCTCTCTCCGGATCCGTCTCCTTCACCATAGTGCTTTTCCACATATTTTACTTTTGCGTTCTTTCCGATATGGAAAGTATGGATGCCGTCATGCTCTGTAGTATCATCGCCTCCGCAGTGAATACCGCAGCCTGCCACGATGGTCACATCTGCGTCCTCTCCGATATAGAAATCATTATAGACCAGATCCTTCAATCCGCTCTGGCTTACAATCACCGGGATATGGACACTCTCGTTTTTGGTGCCCGGCTTGATAATAATATCGATGCCCGGTTTATCTTCCTTGCTTACAATATCAATGTTGGCAGTCGTATTTCTTCCGGCCAGCGCTCCGTTGGAACGGATATTGTATGCGCCTTCCGGCACACTGTGGAGATCTGCCACCTTCTCCAGCATATGCATCTGTAACTGATCCAGTTTCTGAGCCATACTCTTTATCCTCTTTTCTCTTACACTACCTTGTCCATCAATGTGCTGCACGCCTCCGAAGAAGTCAGAAGCTTCGGAAGCACCTCTTCTTTTGTTCCCTGATCGGTCACTCTGCCATCGGCAATCACCACAATACGGTCCGCGATATTCAGAATCCTTTCCTGATGGGAAATAATCACAATAGATCCGTTGATCTTTCTGCGCATCTCCTCGAAGACGCGGATCAGATTGTTGAAGCTCCAGAGATCAATTCCCGCCTCCGGCTCATCAAAAATGGAAAGCTTCGTGCCACGGGCCAGCACCATGGCGATCTCGATACGCTTCAGCTCACCGCCGGACAGGGAAGCATTTACCTCCCGGTTGATATAATCCCTGGCGCAGAGCCCCACCTCAGACATATACTGGCAGGCATCATCCAGAGAAAGCTTTTCTCCGTGAGCCAGATTCAGAAGATCCACCACGGTGAGTCCCTTAAAACGGACCGGCTGCTGAAACGCAAAGCTGATTCCCTTCTTCGCCCGGTCTGTAATGGACAGATCCGTAATATCCTCTCCATCCAGCAGAATTCTTCCGGATGTGGGCTTTACGATTCCGGTGATAATCTTCGCCATCGTGGATTTTCCGCCGCCGTTCGGCCCGGTGATTACGGTAAATTCGTCATCTATCTTTAAATTGATATCTCTCAGAATGTCAATATCCTGAGAATCCTCTGTGACCTGATAACAGATATCCTGTAATTCAAGCATCTTTTTACGCCTCCTGTGTATCAATTTATATGGGCGCCCTCCGCTGCGGGAGTACATCCCATTAGCTGATCATAACAGCGCAGCTATTCTTTGGCAAGCCCTATTTCAATAAAATTTATCGCAGCAAAGAAAAAACCAGAGCCGCAGCTCTGGTTTTTTTCTTTCTATATGGAGCATACGGGACTCGAACCCGTGGCCTCCACACTGCCAGTGTGGCGCGCTCCCAACTGCGCTAATGCCCCTCACGCTCTAATACTATAACAGGACACGCAGAAAAAATCAAGAGAAATTTTCAACTTTCCGGGGCCGCCCCTGCGGGGGACTCTTTTTGTCTTCTTCTCAGTCTTTCAGAATCAGTTCCGGCTTAAAGCGCAGATAATCCGATGATACCAGCTTGTATTCTATGCCGTTTACATATCCTTTGAAGCTGTCATCAAAGCGTTCCCTTCCATGGCAGTGGGAATAAATTACCTTGGCCGCGCCATACTCCTCTGCCATCCGGGTAAAGGGGCTTTCCATCTCGCCGATGCTGGTGGGAGGATAGTGCAGAAACATCAGATACTTTCTGCAGCCCGCCGCCTTCGCCGCCTCAAAAGAAATCCGCAGGCGTCCCAGCTCCCTGGTCATCAGCTTTTCAAAGTGATCCGGGGCATCCCAGCCCTCATAACAGTAACCCTTGGTTCCCACCAGGGCATAGTCCTCATACATAAAATAATTGTTCTGAAGAAATTCCAGGCGCCCTGCAAACTGCTCATTGAGCCTCTCTGTCTTCTTCGCGTCCCAGAACATGTCGTGGTTGCCCCGGAGCAGAATCTTTCTTCCCGGAAGAGCCATGATAAATTCCAGATCTGCCGCGGCCTCCTCCAGATTTCTTCCCCAGGAGTGATCTCCTGTAAGAACTACCGTATCCTCCGGCCGGACTCTTCTCCTCCAGCGCTTTTCGATTTTCTTTTCATGATTTCTCCACACCAGCCCAAACCGGTCCATGGGTTTGTCCACGGAAAAAGCCAGATGCAGATCTCCTATGGCGTAAAGACTCATTCCATCAGCTCCCTGTCACAAAATTATTTTGGCTGCTCTGCAAACCTTCCTGCCACCAGCCCATAAAGGCTGGAAAGATTTTTTGCGTACCGGGTCATGAGCGCGGACAGCCGGGGCTCCCCTTCTATCACTCTCTGGTACTGCATCCCCTCGATATTTTTCAGCTTCTTCTCCTTCTTCAGATGCAGCATCTCCTGAATCTGATTCAGCACATAATCCGTATAGAAAATATACCGTTCCATAATGCGCCGGACACGGCTGTCTCCCCGCAGACGCGCCGTCAGAAAAATCATCTGCTGGGCTTCCGCCGCCATGCGTCAGGTCAGAGCAAGGATTTTCCGATAGAGCTCTTTCTCTTCTCCCCCGGCCTGGGGCAGATCCTTTTTCAGCTGTCCGTGATATACCTGATATTGAAGCTGGGCATCACAGAGCCGCCAGTAATCCAGCCGGTTTTCCAGCGCGTTTTCCAGAATCCGCAGATATACGTGATGCATATGAAACAGCATCTGAAAATTATAGCGGAACTGGCTTCCCATGCTGGTAGGGAAAAAGAAGCGGTTTACTATCAGAACGAATAAAACCGCCCCGATCACATAAGCCAGACGGAGAACCGCCGCCATACTGCTCTCCATAGCCATCGTGGTCATGGTGAGCGCGTAGCAGGTCACAAACAGCGCGTGAAGGATCGTGCCCGGTACGGCTGTGTACATACAGGCCACCATCACGCTGGCGAGAATGAAATGAGCAGTCAGACTGCCGCCAAGCAGAGGAATGACTGCAGAGACGATCAGGCAGCCGGCAGCCGTCCCGAGGAAACGGTTCCGCATCCGGTATCTGCTCTCCTCATACATGGGACGCAGAAGCAGAAAGGCATTCATCACAAACCAGTAGGAATGTCCTTCATCAAACAGGAAATTGAAAGCCATCCCGGTCATAAGCACCAGGCTCATGCGCATGGCAAACCGCATTTCAAAGGTATCCGGACGCATACGGTACAGAAAACGGTCCTTCAGCTTTTCACCCGCCGGCATCTTCCAGCGTCTGTCCAGAATCTCCTTCTCCTTTTTCCCGGCCTGATACAGGATAAAAAGAAACAGATGCAGAAAATCAGCCGCATAATGGGAAAACTCATCCGTTCCCTTCTCCGCCTGGCGCGTCAGCCTGCGGCCTTCTCTTACCAGTTCTTTGGGCGCGCCGCTCATAAAATCTGTCTGCCCGGCCTTTTTCATATAATCAGAGAGCCTGAGCTCCAGCTGCCTGGTTTCCTCGTTCTCAGGTTTTAAGATCTGGCTCTGGCTCAGGACCAGATAGATAGTCCTCTGCATCAAAACCGCAAACATGTATTTCAGCTTGCCTGAGGAAGTAACCACATGCCATCTGCCTCTCTCCTGATAGGCCTCCTGATACAGAGCCCTGTGAAGCAGATAAAGCTCTGCCAGCTCCTCAGAATCTTCCGCGCTTTCCTCTCCCTTCGCAATCCGTTCCAGGGCCGTTCCGAGAATCTGCATGCTTTTCTGTTCTGTATGCCGCACCCCGCCGCGTTTTCTTTTCCAGGAGTAAAAAAACACACCGGCAACGACAAAGACGCAGCAGAAAGCCAGAGCTGTCATCTGAATCACAAATTCTTTTCCGTCCACCGGTATCAGCTGCAGAAAAGTAAAGGTCATCATACAGGAAAAATAACTCAGCAGATTGAAGGGTGAATATTTGGAAAAAATCAGCCAGAAAGGCACCACCAGATTCAGAAGCAGGCACAGCAGCAGATTCCAGGTGGCCGCATAGGCCAGTATCCCCAGAAACAGCTGCTGGGCCACCAGCGCCAGCAGAGAGGCTGCTGTGTGCTGCTTCTTATAATTATTCTGAAAATACAGCGTGGACAGGGAAACTACCATCATATACTTTCTTCCAAACAAAAGAACTACCGCATAAAACATAAGCAGGAAAAATACAATCACCGGAAGTGACTGTACAAATTTTCCCCAAATTCCGCAAACTGCCGCGGAAGCTCTGAATCTGTCTTTCTGATCGGTCAATGCTGCTGTCTCCTCTGTCTGTATGCCGCGCTTCCTTTTACGCCCGTCTCCGCTCTGGTTCCATATCCTCAAAAGCCAGCTCATAAAAGGCTCGGATCTTCTCCGGCATTTCTTCCGGCTCCATCTGCCTCACCCGGTCCTCTGTCCCGTCTTTCAGGGCCTGCTCATAATACCACTGCTTATAACGGATCATAGCTAGTGTCTTCTCCAGCCGGCGCATTTCCTCTATGACTGCCTTTTCCTGCTGCACAAACAGCTCTCTTCTCTTCTCATAGGTACTGCTCCCTTCTGCGCACCACTCCATAAACGTCTTAATTTCCCGAATCTCCAGGCCTGATTTTTTCAGACACTCAATCACCCGGAGCGCTTCCGCTTCCTTTTCTGAAAACCTTCGAATGCCGCCGGACCTTTCCAGTCCCGGAAACAGGCCCTCTTTGTCATAATACCTCAGCGTGGAAATGGGTATCTGAAACATATCTGCCATTTGTCCTATTGTATACATCTGTATTTTCCGCTCCTTCTTTCTAAAAAGTATAAACCAGTCCGTTCCTTCCCGCAATATCCTTCCTTTTATCTGTTCACAAAAAATTCATTTTTTAATCCTTGACCTAAAGTCAGGTTTAGGTTCTATACTGACGGTAACACGGAAGGCCAGAAATGTCAACCGGCAGTTATACTTTATATGACCGGCAGCTTTTGGCTCTCTTCCGGATCACCAAAAGCCAAACCTAAACTATTACCAGGAGGAATTTCATATGGAAGAAACATTAAAGCTGACAGAAGAATGGGATAAGGTATTCCCCAAAAGCAGCAAAGTAAACCACCGCAAGGTAACTTTTCACAACCGCTACGGCATCACTCTGGCTGCCGATTTATATGAGCCGAAGAATCAGGAAGGAAAACTTCCTGCCCTGGCTGTGTGCGGTCCCTTCGGTGCTGTAAAAGAGCAGTCCTCCGGACTTTACGCCCAGACCATGGCGGAGCGCGGTTATCTGGCCATCGCCTTCGACCCCTCCTTTACCGGTGAGAGCGGCGGAACTCCCCGATACATGGCATCTCCGGATATCAATACAGAGGATTTTCAGGCGGCAGTTGATTTTCTGTCCGTACAGGAAAACGTGGATCCCGAAAAAATCGGTATCATCGGTATCTGCGGCTGGGGCGGCATGGCTCTCAACGCCGCTGCCATCGACACCCGGCTCAAAGCTTCCGTGGCTTCCACCATGTATGACATGAGCCGTGTCAACGCCAAAGGATATTTTGACGGGGAAGACAGCGAGGAGGCCCGCTATGAAAAGAGGAAGGCTCTGAACGCCCAGAGAACTGCCGACTACCGGAATGGAACCTATCAGCGCGCCGGCGGCGTGGTGGATCCTGTTCCTGAGGACGCTCCCTTCTTTGTCAAGGATTATCACGATTACTACAAAACAGCCCGGGGCTACCATAAGCGTTCCCTGAATTCCAACGAAGGCTGGAACACCATCGGATGCATGTCTTTCCTGAATCAGCCGATTCTCCAGTACAGCAGTGAGATCCGAAGCGCTGTGCTTCTGATTCACGGTGACAAAGCCCACTCCTGCTACTTCAGCAGGGACGCTTTTCAGAAACTGAAAGGAGACAATAAAGAACTGATGCTGATTCCCGGCGCTGTCCATACCGATCTGTATGACAAAATGGATGTGATTCCCTTTGACAAGATAGATGAATTCTTTAAAAAATACCTGAAATAAGACTGTCTGAAACAGACAGCTTTACAGCGGCAGTCCCCGGCGCGGCCCATGCCATGGGGACTGTCCTTTTTAATTGTTAAAAAATTCTGAAAATTTAAATCCTGTATATTGACATTTTTATTTTTTTGTATTATATTATTAAAAACTTAACTATTTAACATTGAATCACTTGAAAGAGGTGAATCCTATGCAATGCAGTTTTTGTAAGAAAGAACATGTCGATAAAATTTTTTATATGAATATTGCTGATACCATTTATCAGTTTCCAATTTGTAATGAATGCCTGCAGAAGCGGTGGCAGCTGGCCGTATCTGCCGGACAGGCAGACGCGTTTAAGAAAAATACAGGCTGGCGTCCGGGACAGCCGGAGCCCCGGCACCCGGGAGATCAGCCTTTCCCCGAGCTGGCAGTGGAAGGACTGCGCACACGCCGCAGGCTGAAAGCCTTAAGCTCCCGCCTGGACGAGGCGGCAAAACTGGAGCATTACGAGGAAGCGGCAAAGCTGCGGGATGATATCGCGACCATAAAAGAAGGAAGGTGCAGCCATGGAAATGAATCTTGAAATGTTCAGCCAGAAAACAGTAAACCTGTTTCTGACAGCGGTCCGCTTTGCCCTGCGTATGAAGCACCGTTTTATCGGAAGTGAACATCTTCTGTGGGCGCTGGTTCAGGAGCCTGGACCGGCAGGGCAGGTTTTAAGAGCCGACGGACTTGACCAGACTCTGATAGAAGAATATCTCTGCCAGTATGACTGGGACGCGAAAGCGGATGGAGACAGCCTGAGCGTACAGGTCTCCGGGGAGGCGGAACAGATCATCCGCCTTGCTGAGAGCTACGCCCGGAAACGGGAATCCAGACAGATGGAGCCGGAAGACCTCCTTTATGGAATTCTGAACACGGCTGACTGCGCTGCAGCCCAGCTGATGCTCTCTCTGGAAATGGATCTGGATGAGATCCGGAACAGACTGGACGCAGAACATGAATCTGTCTATGCGGAAGCCGGAACACCGGAGGAAACTGTCCAGGATGAAAAAAGTGTTCTGGAAAAATACGGCGTAAATATCACGGAAAAAGCAAGAGAAGGGGCATACGATCCCATGATCGGCCGGGAAGATATTATTGACCGGCTGGTGCAGATTCTCTCCCGCCGGACCAAAAACAATCCTGTTCTCATCGGCGAGCCGGGTGTGGGCAAGACCGCTGTGGCCGAAGGACTGGCCCAGAGAATTGCGGACGGAAATATTCCGGCAAATCTGAAGAACAGGAAAATTATTTCCATGGATCTGGTGGGTATGCTGTCCGGCACACGGTACCGGGGCGATTTTGAAGAGCGGATGAAGCTCTTCCTCAACGAAGCGGAAGGCCAGGGAGATGTCATTCTCTTTATCGATGAGCTGCATATGATTATGGGTGCCGGAGCGGGCGGCGGCGCCATGGACGCCGCCAACATTCTGAAACCTGTTCTGGCCCGGGGCAGCCTGCAGGTCATCGGTGCCACCACTCTGCAGGAATACCGCCGCTACATAGAAAAGGACGCTGCCTTTGAGCGGCGCTTCCAGCCGGTGGAGGTGCCCGAGCCGGATACAGCCGGCGCAGTCAAAATTCTGACCGGGCTGCGCCCAAAATACGAAAGCTTTCACGGGCTGAAAATTACGGATGCCGCGGTGCGGGCGGCCGTGGAACTGTCTGAACGCTATATTCAGGATCGGTTCCTTCCGGACAAGGCGGTGGATCTGATGGATGAAGCCGCCTCCAGGGTACGCACGAAGGGCATGACTATTCCGCCCCGGCTGGCCCGCCTGGATCAGGAAATCAAAAAGATCCGCCAGGAAAAAAAGGAAGCGGCAGACAGACAGGACTATGAAAAAGCTGCTGTTCTGCGGGACAGACAGCTTCAGCTGGAAAAGGAACTGGAGGCCAAACAGGCTGCCTGGCAGAAAAAGCAGGGACATACGGTAGACGCGGAGGATATCGCGCAGGTGGTATCTGCCTGGACAAAGATACCGGTAACCATGCTCACCGCCAGTGAAGCGGAAAATCTCCGCTCTCTGGAGGACACGCTCCACAGCCGTGTCATCGGCCAGGACGAGGCCGTCACCGCGGTGGCCAAGGCCATCCGCCGGGGACGCACCGGTGTCTCCGATCCGGATCGTCCTATCGGCTCTTTCCTCTTCCTGGGACCTACCGGCGTAGGAAAGACAGAACTTTGCCGGGCACTGGCCCAGACCATGTTTCACAGTGAAGAGGCCATGATCCGGTTTGACATGTCAGAATACATGGAGCCCTACACAGTTTCAAAACTGATCGGCTCCCCGCCCGGATATGTGGGGCACGAGGAAGGCGGCCAGCTGACAGAAATGGTTCGGAGAAAGCCCTACAGCATCGTTCTCTTTGATGAAATCGAAAAGGCCCACCCGGATATCTGGAACGCTCTCCTGCAGATTCTGGATGACGGACGGCTCACCGATTCCCAGGGGCGGACCGTAAGCTTTAAAAACACCATCATTGTGATGACCTCAAACATCGGCGCCAGGGCAATCACCGGAAAGCAGAACTCTCTGGGATTTATACCGGCGGGACAGGATGAAGCAAAACAGCGGGAGGAAAGCATTCGTGAGCGGGTGATGGAAGCCGCCAGACAGACTTTCCGTCCGGAATTTCTGAACCGTCTGGATGAGATTCTTGTATTCCATCCGCTGAAGCAGGAGGATATGAGCAGGATTGCGGATATCCAGATTCGAAAACTGAAGGAGCGGATGAAGCAGAAAGGCATTGCTCTGGATGTGGAAGACAGTGTACGGGAGCTTCTCGCAAAGAACGGCTATGACCCCGCGTATGGAGCAAGGCCACTGAAGCGGATTATCCAGTCCATGCTGCAGAATGCCATCGCTGACCGGCTTTTAGAGGATCAGCCCGGCAGAAAGCAGAAGCTGAAGGCTGACGCAAAAGACGGAAAGGTCGTTGTGACCGTCGAAGAAAAAGACCAAGGCTGAAAAAAGCCTCTGAAACACAGCCGCTCCGCCGGCTTAACGCCGGCGGAGGTCCAGCTGTATTTCAGAGGCTTTTGCTTTACCCGTTTATATCGTCCGAATTATCAGAGGCGCAGCTGTCAAGCTCCCGGAGAAGCCGTACCAGATGATCCATGTTTTCTTTACCGAAGCGCCCCAGGATTCCTGACCAGAGCTCCTCATATTTCCCCATAGACTGTTCCGCTACCGCCTTTCCTTCCACTGTGACACGGATGGATACCTTCCGGCGGTCCTTCGGATCAATCTCCCGGGTAATGTAATTCTTCTTTTCCAGAGAATTCAGAATATAGGACACCGCCGGCTTTGAAATACAGAGCTTTTTCTGTATCTTCGGCACATTGAGATTCATGCAGGGACATTCCCGGCAGCAGGTCCCCGCGATGCTGTCCAGAACCACCATCTCATTGATCTGCATCTCACACTCTGCCGCAAGGGCGGATTCCAGTCTGCGGAAAGAATTTATAACGGAAAAAAACTGTTCTCTCAATTCAGTGTCCATATTGTTAACCCCTTAACTAATAAATCTTTAATAAATTATACACCTAAAACGGGGTCTTTTCAAGAAATATCCAGTCCTTTTATCTTCCGCCGATGGCCTCAGCGGCCATCCGGATCCTTCTCTCTCTCATGCCCCTTGATCGTCTCATACTCTTTCTCTGTCAGCTTTTCTTCCTTATTCAGAATCGCCTCAGAAATTCCAATCTTTCCCACATCATGCAGCAACGCCGCCTGCCGGATAATTTCAACCACATCCGAATTCAGTTTCAGCTCCTCCGCCAGGCTGGTGGCATAATAGGACACATCGTTGGAATGGCTGAAGGTATAGTGCTCCTTCACATCGATTGCCGCTGCCAGCGCGCAAATCGTAGATTCGTATTCCCTGTAAATATTTCTGTGATACCTGTGGCCGCTGCCAGAAAAACGCACACACAATATTTCCTGACTGCGCCCCGACTGCGTTCCGTAACCATGAACAGAAAATTTCAGGAGCAGCCGGCGGCAGACTCACTGGACGCCGCCGAGCGTCTCCATAAGCTCCTTCAGCAGCAGAGAGGCGACAGGAGAAAATATCTGGTACTTTTTCCAGATCACAAACATTTTCGTCTCCAGACGGGGCTCCAAAGGCCGGAAACAAAGGGGGCTGTCCTTCCCTGTATCTACCAGCCGGTCAAAAGAAAGCATATATCCGAGTCCTTCCCGCACAAAAACAGAGCCATTGTAGGCAAGATTGACTGTGCCGGAAAGATTCAGTGTATCCGCCTTTTCACCGCACCATCTGGCAATATCAAATTTCATTCCCTGCTCAGAGCAGATCAGCTCCAGTCCCTTTAAATCCTCAAAGCAGATGGTTTCTTTCCGGGCCAGCGGATCATCTTTTCTCATCACCAGACCCCAGATATTCGCTCCCGGAACCTCCAGATAATTATACCTTGAAAGATTGGGCGGCTCCACGATCACCGCAAAATCAATCAGGCCTCTGTCCAGCCGCTCCGCCACCTGCTCTGTATTGCCGCTGGTAAGATGATAGCGGAACAGCGGGTAACGCTCCTTAAAGGAACGGATTGTCCGCGCCAGATATCCGATCAGATGAGATTCCGCGCATCCGATATACACCTCTCCTCCCATAATTTCATCGAGAGCCCGGAATTCATCCATGGTCTTATCTACCATATCCAAAATATCCTCAGCTCTTTTCCGAAGAAGCATCCCTTCCTCCGTCAGCGTGAGCATGGTACTCCCGCGGTGAAAAAGTTTCTTTCCCAGTTCCTCCTCCAACTCCTTAATCTGCTTCGATAAGGTAGGCTGCGAGACATGGAGCGTCTCTGCCGCCCGCGACATATTCCCAGCTCTCGCAATCTCCAAAAAATAACGCAGCACACGGATTTCCATCATTCCATCTCCTCCCGGATAAGCAGTCAAGCCGGCCTGCCAATCTGATAAGCACACAGCCGCCGGCTGTAAGTGGTACCAGTATACCACAGAGAATTATTCCGTTCAAGAATAGTGCCATATGAATTATGTATATTGGACATACCACTGCCCGCTGTTTATAATGAGGACACAGGAGGTACAGAGAAATGGCTGAAGCATCAGACACTTTCGGTATCATCCGGCAAAATCTGGAGGATGCCGGCTGCGATGAACACACAACACAGAAGTGCATGACTCTCATGAAAGCCGGAAGGCCGGAGGAAGCGCTGCCCCTGCTTTTTCATTACCGGCGGGAGCTGCTTGATCATGTGCGCTCCGGGCAGAAAAAGCTCGACTGCCTGGACTACCTTATTTATCAAATTCAAAAGAAAAACATGTAGAACCGCATCCACCCCTTTCACATACAACCGAGGAAAAAGGAGGACACAGTATGAAATACTTTCTGATATTATCTTTGATTTTTGCACTGGTTCCGGCTTTATCTGCCTGCGGACAGCCTGCTCAGGAGCAGACAGATTCTGGGCAGGAAACTCTCCCCGATACTTCCTCCGGCAATCCGGAAGAAGCCATAGCAGAGGATAGCGCCTCAGAAAATACCAGGGCAGCGGATACGGAAAAAAATCCGGGAGGATTCGATTTTGAGACAAAAACCGTGCTGCTGAACAGCGGCTATGAAATGCCTGTTATGGGACTGGGAACCTACAGCCTTTCCGACGAGGACTGCTATAACTCCGTAACCGCTCTTCTGGAAGCAGGCGGCCGGCTGATCGACACAGCCTATATGTACCACAACGAAGCCGCCGTCGGCCGGGCAGTACGGGATTCCGGCATACCCAGAGAAGAAATCTTCGTCATTACCAAGCTTTATCCCAATCAGTTCAGCGAGCCGGAAGCTGCCATTGATCTGGCAATGAAAGCCCTGGACATTGAATATATTGACATGATGCTTCTGCACCATCCAGGCGAAGGAGATGTGGAAGCATATCACGCCATGGAACAGGCAGTGGCAGACGGTAAAATACGTTCCATCGGCCTTTCCAACTGGTATGTGGAAGAGCTGGAAGAATTTCTTCCCCAGGTAACTATTACGCCCGCGCTGGTACAAAACGAGATCCATCCCTATTATCAGGAAAATGACGTAATCCCCTATATTCAGGAGCTGGGAATAACCGTTCAGGGCTGGTATCCCTTTGGCGGCAGAGGATATACGGCAGAGCTGCTGGGAGACGAAACCATCTCAGCCATTGCCGAGGCACATGAAGCAACCTCAGCCCAGGTAATTCTACGTTGGAATCTGCAGAAGGGCGTGGCAGTCATTCCCGGTTCCAGCAGCCCTGAGCATATCCGGGAAAATCTTGATCTGTTCGGCTTTACACTCACGGAGGAGGAAATGAGCCAGATCAACGGACTGGACCGCAGGGAAAAACACGATTGGTATTAAACCTCAAAAAAAGAAGGGAAGAAAACAGGATGAAAGTTTTAGCAGTTAACGGCAGCGCTCGAAAAGACGGGAATACCGCTGTTCTGATTCACAGAGTATTGGAAGAATTGCAGAAAGAAGGCATCGAAACTGAGCTGATTCAGCTTGCCGGACAGAGCATTGAGCCCTGCAGGGCATGCTGGGCCTGCGGCGGGCAGAAAAACTGTGTCCACAAAAAAGATTCTTTCCGGGATATTTTTGAAAAAATGAAGGAAGCAGACGGCATCCTGCTGGGCTCGCCAGTCTACTCCGCAAACATCTCCGCAAAGATGCAGGCCCTTTTGGAACGTGCCGCAGTGGTCTGCGACATGAATCCCGGCCTGCTGACCCACAAAGCGGGTGCCGCCGTCACGGCTGCCCGGCGGGGCGGCGCCCTGCACGCAGCAGACGCCATGAATCATTTTTTTCTCAATCATGAAATGATCGTGCCGGGCTCTTCCTACTGGAATATGGCCTACGGCCAGCTGCCCGGAGACGTGGAGAAGGACACGGAAGGACTCTCCAATATGGCGAATTTGGGGAAGAATATGGCTTATCTTTTGAAAAGACTGAATGGATGTGAAGGGTAAGAATATATCAGTTCAAATTTTTTGCCTGTATTTTTATCTGTTCAGCTTTTTTAACCCTCTGATTTTACTCGAAAGATTGCTCACGGTTTCTTTTTTTACCTGGTCATCAGATGTGTTACATTGATACGAGAAGACAGGCTCGTCAAGGCAGACAAGGAAAAATCCACAGAGAAGATAAATGGTACGATTGCTGCCATCATGGGACTTGACCGGGCGATCCGCTGTGGCAGCGATACAAGTGCTTCGGTTTATGACAGCCGGGGCCTTTTGTTTATATAATCCCAGAATATTTTTCCTTAATAGCGTAATACTAATAAGGGAACTTCCCCTTACCCGATTGACTTTTCCCTTATTTTGTGCTACATTTTAAGGTAAAATCTCGGAGGTGAGGCTATGCGAACATTTAATTATTCTGAGATAAAAAATCAAAAGTGGGATTCTGATATTCTCGGCCTGATTGCAGCAATCTATAAAGAAGCAGGCAAACAGGAACTGTATCTGAAACAGCGCCCGCAGGAACTGGAAAAACTCGTTGAAATTGCCAAAATACAGAGTACCGAGGCTTCCAATGCCATAGAAGGCATTGTGACCACGAATACACGAATCAAGCAGCTTGTTGAGGAAAAAGCAACACCCAGGAACCGCAATGAACAGGAAATCGCAGGTTATCGTGATGCGCTGAATATCATCCATGAGAGCTTTGATGCTATTCCAATGACGCAGAACTATATCCTGCAGCTTCATAAAATTCTCTACAGTCATATGCATAACCCTATGGCGGGCAGAACCAAGAGTGTGCAGAACTATATCAGCGCCACCTACCCGGATGGTCATGTAGAAACCCTCTTTACGCCTCTCGCACCCTACGAAACACCGGAGGCACTGGACAGAATCTGCGAGGAATATAATCGTGTCATTGGCAATATGGAAGTTGAACCGCTGATTGTTATTCCGATTTTCATTCACGATTTCCTGTGCATCCATCCGTTTAATGACGGCAACGGCAGAATGAGCCGCCTGTTGACTACACTTCTGCTCTATAGAAACGGATTCTATGTGGGAAAATACATCTCCCTGGAAGCGAAAATCGCAAAGAACAAAGATTTGTATTACGATGCTCTCGGTCAAGCACAGATCGGATGGCACGAAGGAACGGATGGCACGAAGGAACGGATGACCCTATTCCGTTTATCAAATATCTGCTGGGCACTATCCTTGCTGCATACCATGGCTTCGAAGACCGCTTTGCCCTGGTAGAAACAAAACTGTCGGCACTAGAAAGAGCAGATCCGCACCGTCATTGACCGGGTGGAAAACCCTGACGAGCAGATGGTTCTCCGCTACCGTTATATTCACAACTGGACATGGGAACGGATTGGAAACGTGCTTCATGCAGATGCCAGGACAGTACGCAGGTGGCACGGGAAAGCGCTTCTCCATGTTATTCTCCCGGAAAATCCAATCAAAATATAAAAAGCGCCCGAAATGTCCACCTTTGTCCTAAGATGCCCGCGTGCCCTTTGTGATATAGTAGAATCAGCAAAACAGAATCATACAAGCCTCATGGGAGCAATCCTGTGGGGCTTTTTGTATGCAAAAAGGAGGTGATCCGATGCCAAGGAAACCAAAACGGCCCTGTTCCTACCCTGGTTGTCCCCGGCTTACGGACGGGAGGTTCTGCGAGGAGCACGAGAAGCTGGAGGCCAAACGCTACGAGAAGTACGCCAGGAATCCAGAGACGAAACGCAGGTATGGAAGAGCGTGGAAAAGAATCAGGGACAGATATATGCATGCACACCCTCTTTGTGAGAAGTGTCTTAGGGAAGGGAGACTTACCGAGGCGGAGCAGGTGCATCATATCAAGCCGTTAGCAGAAGGCGGCGACCACAGCGATGGGAACCTGATGTCTCTTTGTTCTTCGTGCCATGCACAAATCCATGCGAAGCGTGGTGACAGGTGGCATGGCAAAAGCCACCCACAGAGGAGTGGCTTTTAAACCTGATGTGAAAGAATCCAGCGAAGCAGGTGTTCTGCGTTTATCTCTCCGGCGGCAAGCTGGAGAATTATATCGGAGAGCTCTGTCTGAGAATGCTGCAATTCTACACCGTTGAGCGCTAAAAATACTAACATTACATGAGCGCCGATTCGTTTGTTTCCATCCACGAAGGGGTGGTTTTTAACAAGACCAAAGCAGAGTCTCGCAGCTTTTTGTTGTAGTGATGGATATACATCTTCTCCGCCAAATGTCTGGAACGGCGCGCTTAGTGCAGAATCGAGAATTCCCTCATCACGCAGACCCGATGAGCCGCCAGTTTCGGCAATCAGCTGGTCATGGATAAGAAGTACCTGTGATTTGGTTAGTCGTATCATTTGGCAAGCACCTCATAGGCCTGACGGTTCTTCTCAATCAAGCGGCGGGAAATAGACATGACATCTTCATCAGCAGCAAGCTGCTCCTGTTCAGCTGATGAAAATTCCATAACCAGATAGCGTGGAACGTTGTTTTTCAGGATGACTACTGCGCCGCTCTCATCAACAAGGCGAGCGATCTTGGAGAAGTTCTGGTTTGCTTCCGTAATGGAAACCAGATTGTTTGTATTAATGTTCATAGGAAAACCTCCTCGTTGCTTTCGTTACTTTTATTATATCCAAAAATAGGAGAAATTCAACCTATTTCTTGCATTTTTGTGACGGGAGGGGCGGTCAAAATCTCTACAGCTCTGCCCCATGGGAACGGGCGCAATTTCAAATGGGGGTTTAATTTTTGCAGCTCCGCTGCATTGTACTGGTTCCGCCCCTTGGGCGGGTTTCGCAGATACCATTCATGCTGGCCGCCTCCTTTCAGGAGGCCCCTTATCCTTCGAGTTTG